>JAAXKN010000054.1 GCA_025612375.1 Ignavibacteria bacterium | reverse complement strand
GGGGCCAACTCCAGCTTTAAGTTTCAGCCGGGAGGGCACCACGTAATGTTTATAAATTTAAGAAAGAACCTCAAAAAAGGCACCACAGGCGAAGTAACGCTTTACTTCAGGCATGCAGGGCAGATAAAGATTACGCCCGAGGTAAGGAAATAGGCTTTTCCTGCTGCTGATTTTTTTCTTTTGTATTTTACTTATTCCTATAATTATTTAGATTTGCCGTATTACTCTAAACAACTGTTCTTGTTCCGGCAAAAAAAATATAAAAGGAAAATGTTTTGAGCACATTAGAAGCTACAGCAGAAGGCCTTCAGGAAAAAAGGGTTGAAGTTCCTGAAAAGAAAGCCCGTATCGCCTCAATTGACGCATTCCGCGGCTTTACGGTTTTGTCCATGATTTTTGTAATACAGGTGGCAGGATATACCGATCTGCCATTTACGCAGTCCTGGTTCGGGAGCCCGCCCGTCTCACAGTTCCACCACGCAGGAGACGCCGTTGGCAACACGCTTGGCGTGGGGCTGACATTTACGGACCTGGTTGCACCTTTCTTTGTTTTCATTGTAGGCATGGTTCTGCCTTTAAGCAAGCGCAAGCGCGGGGGCGAGTTCTGGAAGCACGTTGGAACGAGGACATTTCTTCTGATTGCTCTCGGCGTTCTCTATATATCCTTAATTCTAAATCTTTCCTACTGGTGGGGTATACTTCAGGCCATAGGAATTGCGTATTTCATGGGGGCAACGCTCACGCGCCTGGAAGCTAAGTGGCGCTGGGCAGTGGTGGTGCTGGTTGCAGTTTTCCACCAGGTAATGTCCCTGAACTTCTCCTGGTGGCTTACTCTGGGAGACGCCACAAAGCCGTTCCTTTCAATTACAAATCCCGCAGGTGACCCCTTGCGTCCCTTAACCGTACACTGCACGCCGTGGGCTTCAATTTCCTACGGTTTAATTACCGTAATGGGCACTTTCTTAGGTGAAGCTGTTCTGACAAGGGATCCTAAGAAAATAATCAGGCAGTCACTTATTATGGGCAGCGTTTTATGCATCATAGGCTACATACTTCATCTTTACCAGTGGCCGGTTTTTGCAATGAATAAGCCTAACGTTTCAGTTTCATATGCGGTATTTACCTCAGGCGTTGCATCATTTACATTTCTTATCTTTTATCTTGTAATGGACATGTGGAAGATACAGAAGTGGGCCTGGCCTTTTATGGTCTTCGGCTCAAATGCACTTTTAGGGTACTTCCTGCAGCCGATTGTCAGAATTTTCCTTTTTGCTTTAGGTTTTAAGCCCTTTTTCTCGGGCCACTCGGGCTGGGACGGGGTTTTATTCGGGCTCATATGGACGGCAATTATATGGGTAGTGCTCCTCTGGTGCAATAAACGCAACATATACTGGAAGATTTAGTTAATTATTTTAAGGGCCGCAGATAAATTCTGCGGCCTTTTGTGTTAAAGGTTTTGTCTTTATGTATGGATTTGAGCTGGAGGATGGATGGAAATAAGAATTTATTTAATATGCGTGGCCTTTACGACGGCACTAATGGTACTTTTTGTTTTTATCAACTTTCCTTACTACAAAATAACTTACGGCATAAGGGCGGGCAAAATAGCCATAAGGACGGTCTTTCTTAATACACTCGCAATTTTTATCGGCTGGGCGCCCGTAGTTTACTTCTGGCCTGAATTCAGCCTGAAGTATCTTCTGCCCTTTGCATGCACACTTGGAGCCTTAGGCTGCGTCGGCAGCCGTTTTCTTTATACAAAAATTATTCCCGAAGAACTTGCCAAAACAATGCTTGAAATTATTGAGCGCAAATCGGCCTCAGGTTCAAAGGGAGAAGACTTAAATAAATCAACGGAGAAATAGTGTTTAAGGATTTAATACTTAAAAACCGCACATACAGAAGATTTTTTCAAAATGAAGTTGTAAGCAGGCAGACACTGACCGAACTAGTGGACCTGGCCCGTCTTTCAGCTTCAGCCAGCAACCTTCAGCCTCTTAAGTACATACTTTCAAACAACAGCAAGCTTAACAGCGAAATATTCCCATGCCTTGCCTGGGCGGGATACTTAAAGGACTGGCCGGGGCCCATTGAAGGCGAGAGGCCTTCGGCATATATAGTAATGCTTGGAGACACCTCAGTAGGCAGAACTTTCGGAAGCGACCAGGGCATCTCAGCCCAGAGCATAATGCTTGGTGCAGCAGAAAAAGGCTTAGGCGGATGCATGATTGCCTCAGTTCAAAAGCAGAAACTGCGTGAAGTTCTGAATATTCCGGAGCATCTGGAGATACTTCTTGTTCTTGCCATCGGAAAACCGAAAGAAAATGTAGTCATAGAGGAAATGCCCCCTTCAGGAGAAGTACGCTACTGGAGAAGTGAAGACGGCACTCACCACGTACCCAAAAGATCACTCGATGAAATCATAATCGGATAGACAGATATTTAACCATTACTTTTAACTTTCAGGAGAAGCTGATACTCTTATGAAAAAATATATTCCGAAGACCGCGTTCTTTTACATACTTATTTCATTAAATATTTTCCTTTCGGGCTTTCTTGCTGCCCAGAGCGTAAAGCTCAGGATACTGGAGACAAGCGACGTCCACGGGGCGGTATTCCCCTTTGATTTCCGCAATAACAGACCCAGTAGCACTTCACTTGCGCAGGTTTGTTCTTTTGTAAAAGAGCAAAGGGCTGATAAGAGCCAGGAAGTTGTCCTTCTTGATAACGGGGACATACTGCAGGGACAGCCTGTAGTTTACTACTACAACTTTGAAAAGACAGACGTGCCGCACATACTTTCAGAAGTCATGAACTTCATGCGCTACGATGCGGCCTCTGTAGGCAATCACGACATTGAGACCGGCCACCCGGTATACGACAGGATAAATAAGGAGTTCAAATTCCCCTGGATGGCGGCAAATGCAGTCAATAAAAAGTCGGGCGAACCCTACTTTAAGCCTTATACCGTAATAAACCGCAAGGGTGTAAAGATAGCAGTTCTGGGAATGATTACGCCTGCCATACCAAACTGGCTGCCGGAGAAGATATGGGCCGGGATGGAATTTGAGGACATGATTAAGACCGCTCAGAAATGGGTAAAAATAATTAAGGAAAAAGAGCATCCGGATATTATGGTTGGACTTTTCCACGCGGGCGTGGAGTTTAATTATAATAACCAGACGGCAGACATGCCGAAAAACGAAAACGCATCGGAGCTGGTAGCCGAAAGGGTGCCGGGATTTGACGTTGTCTTTACGGGGCATGACCACAAGATCTGGAATAAGAATGTTAAAAACCCGGAAGGACTTGACGTACTTTTACTCGGGCCCAATAATGACGCCCGGACTGTTGCCGAAGCCGACCTCATACTTAACTATGACAAAGCCTCAAAAAGCTGGAAAAAAGAACAGGCCAGGGGAAATATAGTTGAAATTAAGAGCTATAAGCCGGATGAAGAGTTCATGCAGAAGTTTACCCCTGCAATGGAAGAGGTAAAAACCTATGTTGCAAAACCGATCGGGAACTTTACCGAGACAATTTCAACAAGAGAATCGATGTTCGGGGATTCCCCGTTTATGGATCTTATCCATGCAATTCAGCTGGATCTGACAAAAGCCGACATATCCTTTGCAGCACCTTTATCATTTGACACAAAAATTGATAAAGGGGAGGTCTTTGTGCGCGACATGTTCAAGCTCTACAAGTTTGAAAACCTGCTTTATACTATGGAACTGACGGGCAGGGAGGTCAAAGGTTTTCTTGAACATTCATACAGCCTGTGGTTTAATCAGATGAAAAGCAGTGACGACCACCTGATCAACTTTAAGAAAGATGAAAACGGCAACCCCGTAAAGAACACAAAAGAGAACATTTATGAACTTAAGGCGCCGTACTACAATTTTGACTGTGCAGCCGGAATTATCTATACCGTTGACGTCTCAAAGCCTGAAGGCGAGAGGGTAAACATTATCTCTATGGCTGACGGGACACCTTTTGACATGAACAAGACTTACAAGGCAGCCGTTAACTCATACAGGGGTAACGGGGGCGGAGGCCACCTGGTGGAAGGGGCAAAAATCCCCAAGGATGAGCTTTCAGGAAGGATCATTACCTCCACAGAGAAAGATCTCAGGTTTTACCTCATGAAGTGGATTGAGAAGGAAAAAACCGTAACTCCCAGGGCTTTCGGCAACTGGAAGGTTATACCGGAGGAGTGGTATCAGAAAGGGAAGGAAAAAGATTACAATCTGCTTTATAACAGCAGGCATTCAGATTAAAATTTGAACAGGAGTTCATTTTAAGGCAGTCCGCTCGGTGCAGGCTGCCTTTTTTGTTATATACAGGCCCCGGCATCCAACAATCCATTCTCTTTAGGGACTCATTTTTCCCGTTTTGTTTAACTGTCAAATTATTACATTTTAAAGAAGACACGATGTATAAAAAATATAAAATAAGGATAAAAAATATGAGTATAGTTAGCAGATTATTATTTGCTATGTTCGTTTCATTCTCTATAATATCTTTTGTTAATGCTCAGACAACCGACACCACCCAGCAAAGGGGGAACAATAACGGCAACACAAATAATGGAAGCATGCATGGAAGTGGTGATTTAAATAATAACGGGACAGGCAATAACCCGGATGCAACGGGAGGAGCTGTACATACCCCTTCTACAGGAACAACCACACCCGGAACAACTCCAGGAACTACAACCCCGGGGACTACGGCTCCCGGAGTAAATACGCCGGCTCCCAGCGCGGCAGCAGCAACGGTTGAACAGGCAGCCATTCAGTTTATGCAGGCAATTAACCGCGGAGATGCAGCAGCAGCAGCAGGCTTTTATGCTGATGACGCCGTAATTATGCCTCCTGACATCGATATAATTCAGGGTGCTAACGGAATTAAGAATTTCTGGTCAAAAGTTATAACAATTGGCGGCAGGTTTGATACGCTTACAACGGCAAAGGTTAATGTAAACAATGAGACAGTAGATGAAGTAGGCCGTTATTTCTTAACTATTAACAGACCGGGACAAAACCCGATGCAGGAAAAAGGTAAATTTGTTTTTGTCTGGAAGCGTCAGCCTGATGATACATGGAAGATTACGACACACATGTGGAATAGAAGCAAACAGTAAAATCACCTGTTAGAATTCAGGGGGCGGAACACCTGTTACGTCCCCTGAATTTTATTAACACTTCTTTAACCGTCATTTAAGAACAATATACTCCCGGCGTCAAAAAGAGGCCCGTCATAAAGTTCAATTGTTTCATAACCCAGATTGTGCAGGAAAGCTTTAATTTCAGAGCCATTATTGTGATATTTAAGGCTGCCAGCAAAAAATACCCTGCCATCCCAAAGGCCGCACGTGCCGCCAATAAAGCCGTGGCTGAAGCCCTGAAGCAAAATACCCTCAGGAGAAACATAAAGCACATTTAAGCCTTTTTCTTTAAGGCTTTTAGAGATCCCCACGTCGGAAGTAATAAAGCTGTCCTTTTCAAGCGTCAGGAGGCTGCAGCGGCAGTAGCCCTGGCTTACGTTAAGAATTTCCTTGTCTTTTGAATGGTTGAGAATCTCTATATCCGTAATGTCACTGCGGTGAATAAGGTACTTTCCGTCTGAGGCTGCGTTGTAGCGGGCAGTATCGGGGTACTTCATTCCGACAGGGGAGTTCCCTGAAACGTATTTTATCTTTTTCTCATCCAGTATCTTAAAATATTTATGCGGAAGGTTTGCTGCCGCAATAAGCCGGCTAGAGGTATTAAAGAAAAATATGTCGGGATGGCCTGAAATTGCGTCATAAGTTATACCGGTGGTTTCAAGTTCAATTACGCTGCCAAAGGCTTTAAGAGCCTCTTTGGCTTTACGGGGCATCTTAGCGTCAATTATAATCTGCAATAAACTCCCTCCCTTTAAGCGCCTCGTCCGTAATAAACCTGACCTTATGGAAATTCTTCAGGAGCTCTTTTTTATTTCGGGCATTATAGCCCACGGCATAATTAAATTCACCCGGGGCAACTGAAATTGTAACTGCTTCCCTTTTCTCCAGGCTTAAAGGCTGCAGAATACCGTGCCAGATTTCGGTCAGGACCAGTTCACGGAAGGACACATGGTAAGGCCCTGCAACCAGGTATTCTCCCGAAATCAAACCTTCAGAAGGGTGGAGCCCCATGCGTATTATCTTTACTTTTGAGGCCTCAAAAATTTCCGCCGCACTTTTAGCTATGCTTACGGCTTCCTGAAGTTCAAGAGGCTTATACTTTCCGCTTAAATACATCTGTTCAAGCTTTGTCCCTTTAATTACAAGCGTAGGATAAATCCTTGTATTTTCAGCGCCAAGTTCAACAATGCGCCTTGCCGTAAAAAGAGATTTTTCGCGTGTATCGCCGGGAAGGCCTATCATCATCTGAAGGCCGAGTAAGAAGCCTTCTTCAATTATCAATCGGGAGGCTACTTCTATATCTTCCACCTTATGCCCGCGGCCCGAGAGCCTGAGGACATCTTTGTCGAGCGACTGGGCTCCAAGCTCAATTGAGCTTACGCCGTAGTGTTTTAAGAGCTTCAGCTTTTCAGGAGAAATATAGTCAGGGCGCGTAGAAAGCCTGATTCCCCTGATCCTACCTTCCTTAAGGTATTCCGCTGCAACTGCCAGGTAGCTTTCCTGAAGTTCTAAAGGTATCCCCGTGAAATTTCCCCCGAAGAAACCTATTTCCACACAGCTCCCCTGGAGGGGGATTGTGGCAAGGTGTTCTTCTATTGTGCGCCTTACCTCTTCTATTACGGGACTTTCCTCATGCCCCGAGATTTTCCTCTGGTCGCAGAAGACGCACTGGAAAGGGCAGGCAAGTTCAGGCACAAATACCGGTATTGTATAATGTTTTTCGTTATCAGGGTTCATCTGTTAAAAAGCCGTACATAATAAAATTCAATTTCTGTAATTTCAGGCTGAAACATACAAAGTTTACTTAAATAATTCACCATACTAGCATTACGCTCCAGACGACATTTTTATATCTTAATCCTTAAAAATGGATTTACTCTTATTTTAATTTTCCTTAGTATAAAATTAGCAGGTTTCCAGAAGAAGAGGGGTTCAAATATTTATTGGATATTTTCAACTCTGTCAAAGAAGGCAAAATGAATAAATATATTTTTACGTTTTTATTTCTGTTTTCTTTAATTCTGATCACCGGATGCCGTGAAAAGCTCAATCTTACAGAATCTCAGACGGGGATGAATCAGATAATTACAAATACCGACACCCCGAATGTGCTTTATATGACAACGCCCAGCGGAGGAGAAATACTGTTAAAGGGTGTTCAGTTCCGCATCAGGTGGTTTGTATCTTCCTCCATCAAAACTGTTGCCCTGTCTCTTTTCAGGAAAGACGAGGAGATTACGGGGATATCCGGAGCCACTGAAAATGACGGGCAGTTTATCTGGAAGATACCTACAAATATTCCAAACTCTGTTCACTACAGAATAAGGTTAAGCAACAGCATAAGCCCCGATGAACATATCTTCAGTGAATATTTTACAATAACGTCTCCTTCCGATTCAACCGAGTAGCCTTTGTGAAAGTTCTTTCAGGGCCCGGAGCTATTTAAATGTAAGGCGGAAATTTACAATTTCAGGCGTATTGCCCGTTCTTATAGGCGGCCCCCAGCCCCCGAATCCGCTGGAAACGTAGTAATTTGTGTTCCCTTTTTTCTTGTAGCCCCAGCTTACCTCATAGACCCTGTTAGTAATAAAATTAAAAGGCCAGAGCTGCCCGTGATGAGTGTGTCCCGAGATCTGCAGGTCCACCCCGTTATCTTCGGCCTCCTTAAGGTCGAAGGGCTGATGGTCCATCATAATTACGGGTCTTGTTTTATCCACTTCACGCATCAGTTCCCGGAGCGATTTTCTTTTTTTAACCTGGTTTACCGAGCGGTCGTCGCGTCCGATAAGATAGACGTCACCTTCAAGTTTAACCACGCTGTCGCGCAGCATTGTAATACCGTGCTCTGTAAGATAGGCTGTTGCTGCCTGGATGCCCCCGTAGAATTCGTGGTTGCCCGGTATGGCGTAGATGCCGTAACGGGATTTAATTTTTCTTAAAGTTTCGCCCAGATTTTTCTTTATTACAGGTCCCATGTCCTCGTCCACCATATCCCCTGGAAACAGGACCACGTCAGGATCAAGGTCGTTTATTTTCTGTACCAGGCTGTCCAGGCGGGAATTACCGACGAGTGTTCCCAGGTGTATATCTGAGGCGGCAACAATATTCAGTGACTTTATTGGATTTGTTTTTTTATCGATTGCCAGATCCAGCACCTTCAGGCGCGGATGAACGGCGTTCATCCTTCCAAAGAGTACCGTAAGAGTTACTATGGAAAGCACCGCAATTGCAGTATAATACTTTGCCCTTGCGTAGTCTTTTGTAACAAAGGAAGGGAAGAGCCCTGTAAAATGGTTTACAAAGCGGAGGAAGTCAAGAAAGATTACAGCAAAGAGGAAATAGACCATAGCGGCAAGCCAGAAAGCCCCGATCCACATGAGGGGGTCGCTTACGGCGTAAAAGGCCTGTTTTTCGAGCCATCTTGCTACAATATAGGAAAGTGCAAGAAAAAGAAAGATGCCCAGATAATAGCCTCTTACAGGCGAGCCTTTAGGGATTGCCTGCCATCCCCTTATAAATATATAATAGTTTACAAGTCCGTATACCAGAAGTACAATAGTAAAAAATATAATGAAATTTTTCATATGCTAATTCAATGTTACCTGTTAATAAAAAAAAAGAAAACCGGAGAAAGGCCGGTTTTCTTAAAAATATAGACAATTACTCCTCAAGTTGCCAGATGCAAAAGCGTGGATACCTTTTTCCCCGGGAATAATTTCATTCCCCCATTCTGATTCTAATATCTACGGCAAAGACCTGATTCGTTTCCGTAACAACCAGAGGATTTATGTCGAATTCCTGTATCCTTTTATTTTCAATTATCATGCGTGCGGCAGCTTTTATGGTTTCCCTCAGGCAGCGTATGTCTGCCGGGTTCTCCCCGCGCACGCCTTTTATTATCTGCCCTATTTTAGTCATTTTTATCATCTCGTTTATGTCTGCATCCGAGATATAGGCCGATTTAATTGCAGTATCGTTAAGGACTTCCACATATTTTCCTCCCGTTCCGAACATGATCATAGGTCCGAATGAAGGATCGCGGAAGCCGCCGAGCAGGATTTCGTGCTTAACTTTAACATAAGGCTGGATAAGGAAGCCTTCAACGCTAAAGCCTTTAGCGGCAAACTCCTGTGTCATCTTTTGGGCTTCGGACTTAATTTCCTCCCTGGTTAAAAGATTCAGCCTTACGGCGTTAAATTCAGATTTATGGATTACGTCGCAGCTTATGCCTTTAAGCACCGCGGGCAGGAAGTTTTCGGGGATCGTGGTAAGTTCAGATGGTTTCAGGTTAAGTGATTTTACTACCGGCAGATGGTAGTCTTCCACGATCTGCGTTACCTCGCTTTGCCTGAGGTAACCCGCCTGGAACTGATATTTATCTATTTCCGGGAGTGCGCTTTCTTTTAAGCGGGTGTTAAGGCTTTTTTCAATGCGGCTTCTTCTTTTCCTGTAGAAAAGCATATTTGAAATTACCTCTGCCGGATCTTCGGGATTGCGGAACAGGGGGATTTTATTTCCCGGCTGATGGCGGTAGAATTCCCAGAATTCCGGAAGCGGCATATAGACCTGCAGAAGAGGTTTAGAGGATTTTATTTCCGAGACAGCCTGAAGCACCTTAAAAGGCTGAACCATTACGGGTTCAACAAAAATTGATATTACGCTATCCACATTTTCGTCTTCAAGAAGGATCTCATTTACCTTTTTATAGGTTTCCGCCGAGCCTCCGGGCAGGAGGTCCACGGGGTTTTCAACGCTCCCCTCGGGGTGCACTATTTCGCGGAGGCGCATTTTTGTAGCGGCGCTCAGTTCCGCAAGCCTCAGGTTTTCCTTCTCCAGGGCATCGACGGCAAGAATGGCAGGTCCCCCGGCGTTTGTAACAACTGCAACTTTATTTCCCGCGGGAAGGGGGAAGTTTTCAAATCCTTTAGCCGTGTTAAAGAGCTCATTTAAGTCCTCAACGCGCACAATACCGAACTGCCTTAAGACGGCATCGACCACCTTATCCATGCTCCCGAGTGCTCCCGTGTGGGAACTTGCAGCTTTCATGCCTCCGGAGGATTTCCCGGCCTTTAGAATAATGGCAGGTTTTGTGATCTCACCTTTGACAAAAGGAGATATAAATTCATGTCCGTTGGTAAAACTTTCCAGGTAAAAGGTGAGGGTCCGGATGTCGGGGTTTTCCTGCCAGTAGTTAAGAATGTCGTTTTCATTGACGTCGGCCTTATTTCCGACGCTGATAAAGTGGGCGAAACGGATATCTGTCTCCCTGAGGGAGTTAAGGACCGCGGCACCCAGTGCTCCCGACTGGGATAGAAATCCGGTCGATCCGTGCTCCGGCTTTTCAGCTACGAATGTAGCGTTAAGCCTAATATCACTTCCTGTATTAATAACCCCCATGCAGTTAGGGCCCACGAGGCGTGCTCCGTGGGATTTAATTTTCTCCACGATCCTTTTTTCCACCTTTTCGCCTTCCGGGCCTACCTCCTTAAAGCCGGCTGTTATGAGAATAATAGATCTAACACCCTTTTGGAGGATGCTTTCTATTGTCTCCTCGGCGCAGGCTTTCGGCACCAGCACAATTGCCAGGTCCGGCGTCTTTTCAACTTCTTCAATGGAGTGATAGCATTTAAGTCCCAGTATTTCATCTGCCTTAGGGTTAACCGGGAGGATATGACCCGTATAGCCGTAGGACAGCATTGTTTTTAAGAGCTCATAGCCGATGCTTTTTTCTTTTGTGGAAGCCCCGGCAACCAGGACGCTTTTAGGATAAAAGAAAGTATTCAGGTGGAAATTCATTGGATGCTCTCTTTAAGTGAAAAATTCCTCCTCAATTATACTATTTTCCTTAGTCCCATTCCATAGCCCGGAATAAATTGTTTTCGGGCTGTTTTTAAGAGAAGCCTCCCCAATTTTCTCCTGCCAAATTATCGTGCTTTTTGCGTATATTTGGTTTTATGTTTTAATATTAAAGAGTGCTAAATGCCTGAGTCCAATACAAGAGAAATTCCAAAAGCTTACAACCCCGGCGAGGTGGAAGACAAGTGGTACGCCTTCTGGGAAGGAAACGAGATTTATCATTCCGAACCGGATAAAAATAAAACGCCATACACCATAGTTATCCCCCCTCCGAATGTGACGGGAATACTAACTATGGGCCACATTCTTAATAACACCATTCAGGACGTTTTCATTCGCTATAAAAGAATGAAAGGCTTTAACGCCTGCTGGGTGCCGGGAACGGACCACGCCTCAATTGCCACTGAAACCAAGGTAACCAATTACCTGAAGGAACAGGGAATTGATAAAAAAGCCATTGGGCGCGAGGAATTCCTGAAGCACTGCTGGGAATGGACTCATAAATACGGCGGCATTATCACAAAACAGCTCCGTAAGCTGGGCGTAAGCTGCGACTGGCAGCGCGAGCGCTTTACGATGGATGAGCATTATTACGATAAAGTAATTGAATCTTTTGTAGACCTCTACAAAAAAGGGAAAATCTACCGCGGCTACCGTATGGTGAACTGGGATCCGGCAAGCAAGTCGGCAATTTCCGACGAAGAAGTAATCTACCGTCAGGTTAACGGGAAACTCTGGTACCTGAAGTACCCCGTTAAGGATTCAGACGAGATTATTGTTGTTGCAACCACGCGCCCTGAGACGATGCTGGGTGATACGGGTATTGCAGTTAACCCCGAAGACGAGAGATACGCTCACCTTCTGGGCAAAAAAGTACTGCTTCCGATAGTAAACAGGGAAATACCCATTTTTGCAGACGAATATGTGGATAAGAATTTCGGAACAGGCGCCGTTAAGGTCACACCGGCTCACGATGTAAACGACTATGAAATGGGAAAGCGCCACGACCTTGAGTTTATCAACATCTTTAATCCCGATGCCACAACGAACTCCAACGTTCCCGAAGGGCTTCAGGGCTTAGACCGCTATGAAGTAAGAAAGAAAGTAATAGAAGAGTTTGAAGCGCTGGGACTCATTCATAAAATTGAAGATTATACAAATAACGTGGGCTATTCAGAGCGCGGCGGTGTACCGATTGAGCCTTATCTTTCTGAACAGTGGTTTTTGAAGATGGACGAGCTTGCAGCCCCGGCTGTAAAAGTGGTAAGGGAAGGCAGTATTCACTTCCACCCGGAACACTGGACAAAGACTTATGAGCACTGGATGGGGAACATCAAGGACTGGTGTATTTCCCGCCAGCTCTGGTGGGGCCACAGAATACCGGTATGGTATAACAATAAGACAAACGAGATCTACTGCGACACGAAGCCTCCCAGGGACATAGAAAACTGGCACCAGGATGAAGACGTTCTTGACACCTGGGCCTCGAGCTGGCTCTGGGCTTTTGACGTATTTACAACAAAAGAAGAGCAGGACTATTACTATCCGACCGATACACTAGTAACGGCTCCTGACATCATTTTCTTCTGGGTTGCCAGAATGATCATGGCGGGACTTGAGTTTAAGCAGGATATTCCGTTTAAGGATGTTTACTTTACCAGCGTTATACGAGACATGCAGGGAAGGAAAATGAGCAAGTCGCTCGGCAACTCTCCTGATCCCCTGGACGTAATTGCCGAATACGGGGCAGACGCCTTAAGGTTCTCTGTTCTTTACCTTGCACCTTTAGGGCAGGACGTTCTTTTCAGCTCTGAGAAGTGCGAGATCGGGCGCAACTTCGCAAACAAGATCTGGAACGCCGGACGATACCTGCTTATGAACGCTCAGACAATTAAGCTTGACGACAGTCTTAAAGATAAGCACATGGATTTTGCCGACAAGTGGATCATCTCGCGCTTTGAAAGCACGCTTCACAATATAAATGAAGCCATGACTAATTTCGACGTAAACGGTGTTGTAAAGATAATTTACTCTTACGTATGGAATGATTTCTGCGACTGGTACATTGAGATGTCAAAAAGCCGTCTTTATTCGGATGACGAAGAGGTTAAGTCGGCTGTTCTTACAAGAGCCATCAACCTTTTTGAAGAGATGCTGAAGATTGTTCACCCGTTTATGCCTTTTATAACTGAAGAGATCTGGCACCTCATGAAGGAAAGGGGTGAGCAGGAAAGCATTTCTCTTATGAACTTCCCGGAGGAAAACCCCTCTCTTATCAACACAGAGGCAGAAAGTGAGATTGGGCTTGTTCAGGATATTGTAACCTCAATACGCAATATCCGCGGCGAGATGAATATTCCGCCTTCAAAGTTTGTGGATGCTTACATAAAAGGAAGCGAGCTGACTGAAAACGAAAAAGTGTACATTAAGAAGCTCGGCAAGGTGGAAAACCTCTTCGGGGGCCGTGAGCTTCAGAAGCCCAAGGCTTCGGCTTCAGCAGTAGTAAAGGATTCAGAAATATTTATTCCGCTTGAAGGGCTGATTGATCTGGATATTGAACGCTCGCGCCTTCAGAAGGACATTCAGCGCCTTGAAGGGAGCCTTACGGGAGTGAACAAAAAACTTTCCAGCGAAAGCTTTGTAAATAATGCTCCAAAAGACATTGTTGAAAAAGAAAGGCAGAAGAAATCCGACTGGGAAGAAAAGCTCGGCAAGCTTAAGACAATGCTGGAAGAACTGAAGTAATTTATCTTTATAAGCGGGAGGCTTACCTGAAATAAGCCTCCCCAAATTTTTCCGCTCTCCTGGTTATCTATGCAAGACACCCTTAAATGAAGATATGACTATTCCAATTGAAGTAAATGATTTTTTTTATAGATTGTAATTATATATCACGGATGAGCAGTCTTTAACTATAAAATTTATCCGAATGGAAGAAGAAACCAACAAAGAATCCAACAAAGAAGAATCCGACAAAAAACCCGAACCTGAAAGAAAGTCAGAACCCGGCAATTTGCCGGAGGCTGAAAAAGCTCCTGAGGAGGGGAAAGAGCCCGAAAGGGAAAAGACTGCCGGGCCCGCCGAAGAAAAACCTGAAAAAATAGAAGAGGAACAGCCAGAAGGGAAAAGAGCTGAAGCACCTGCAGGTGGTGAACCTGTAAGTGAAGAAAAAGTCCCGGGGGAAGAAACTGCGCAGGAAGAAGCCTCGGAGGAAGAGCGATATGAGGTTCCTCCGCCAACAGAAGAAGCCCCATATTCCAGACCCTATCAGCGCAGAAGGCTTTACAAGTCGAGAAAGAACAGAATTTTATTCGGCGTCTGCGGAGGCCTGGGGGATTACCTTAACATCGATCCTGTTATAATAAGGCTCATCTTTGTGCTAAGTTTTCTTATCGGAGGCTGGGGTTTTCTGGTATACATTCTGGCCGCGCTTATTATTCCGTCTGATCCAATAGAGGCTCCGGCTATGGAAGATGAAAAGGAGCCTGGTGTGAGTTCTGAAAACAGCAAGATGATATTTGGTTCGGCGCTTATACTGCTCGGGCTTTACGCATTATTCAGAACGACAGGCATTCTGCGCTTTTTCAATTTCTTCGGCCTGACGCATGAATTTATTATACCTATTATACTGATTGCCCTTGGGATTATACTTGTAGTCAGGGGAAAGAGTTTTACATACAAGGAATCTCCTTCCGGCAGGGGGCTTTTCCGTTCCAGCTCAAACAGGATGATTGCAGGCGTATGTGCCGGACTGGGGAACTACCTTAACATAGATCCCAATCTTGTCAGAATAATCTGGGTGATATTAACCTTCGGTTCATTTGGGATCGGGATACTGATCTATGTTCTTTTTGCTCTTTTAGTCCCTTTAGATAACGAGGTAAATCTTGAGAAATAACCAATCCACGCTCAGCCTGGTTTTCATTTTCATATTACTGGTTTACATATTAAAGCTCTTCGGGATCATTACTTTGAGCACCGGTAAGATCATATCCTATGCCTTTCTTCTCTACGGCATAGTTTCAGTTCATCTTACGTTGGGCACGCACAGGCGGGCGGGACTTTTTCTCGGGACTTCAATTTTTCTTACCGGGGTAGTTTTATTTATTGTTGAGTACTTTGATATAATTCAGCCCGGGGTACTTGTTCTGCCTTCGCTTTTATTTATAGTAGGCATAGGATTTCTGATGCTGTTTTTTGACGACTACTCAAACAGGGTTTTTCTTTACACTTCAGGAGTGCTGGTTTTCTTCTCCTTTTTATCGGCATTTCTCACAAAAAAGGTTCCCTTGTTCGGCTTTGCCGGCAGGATTGCCTCGGGACTATTGGACTACTATCCGGTTTTTATTATACTCCTTGGTGTATATTTTCTTCTGAACAGAAAGCGTTAGAATTCCCTCTACCCTAATAAGTAATTGAATAAGAATCCATATTGACCTATATTGTAATTGAGAAATGAGGCAACAAAATGGCAAAGGAGCAATCCGGCAATTATTCTCTTGAGAATATCAAGAATCTAAGCATCGCAGAGCGAATACTTCTTGTCGAAGAGATCTGGGATAGTATTTTATCTTCAACTGAGGAAGTTCCGCTGTCTAATGACCAGAAGAAAGAGTTGAATTCGCGTTTTGAAGCTTACAAAAAAAATCCTGATGAAATAAAACCGTGGAATGAAATCAGGAACAAAATCATAAACAAATTATGAATTCAGAATTGTTCTTTCGACCCGAAGCCGAGAGAGAACTAATTGAAGCTGTTAATTGGTACGAAGAGAGAATCAAAGGTCTTGGTTCCTCTTTTCTATTAAGTATCGAAGCTGCTATTGATTCAATTTCCCGCAATCCAAAAGCATACCCCAAAATCTATAAGAATATCAGGCGAATCCTGATTAGAAGATTTCCGTTTGGAATTTATTATTTTGTTGAGAAAGAACGTATTATAGTGCTTGCTGTTTTTCATGCACATAGAAATCCTAAAGAGTGGGAAAAACGGATATCGTAAAGTGTTCCCAAAAGTACTTGCTTTTATTAGCTGAAGAGTACATATTTCTGTTCAAAACTCCGTCTGATTTGAAAATCATCTCGTATTTATATTAATACTCCACAATCCATTCCCGCACCATCTATAAGCAGGCTATGAATGGGAAGAAGATCTCAATGCAGCTAAATGGCAAAAAGCCCTAATATGGGAACAGGCATTAATTTTAATATGTAAAAAGATTTGATAACTTTAGCCCTATGTACTTTAATTCCAGTATTATTACAAATTATCCCGGGTACATATGAAATACTCTTTACTTCTCCTGATTCTGCTTATCTCCCAATCCTTTGCCCAGACAAAATGCCAGCTGAATATAGGGATGGATGATTCCGACCCGGAAATCAAGAATGTTATCAAGCTGTGGAATGATTACCTGAATTCAAAGCCCGACAGCCTCTAAAACAACCCATACTGGTCAAATGAAGAAAAGGAGCATTATAAAAGATTCGATATTGTATCCCAAACCTATTTTACCCCATCGGTTTATTCCCTCGGTTATAAGCCCCTTATTCTCAGTATAAAAAGAATTAAAGATTACTATGAAATAAAGACTGCCTTCTATGCTTATGGCCAAACCAGTAAAAAAATTGGTATTCTGGCCACCATAAATGTCCTTGCAAAAAAAGTAAATGGGGAATACCGTCTCTTTAACGCACTAACTGAAAACAGGAAGTCGCTGCAAAAGCAATCATACGGGAGCATTACTTACTACTATCCTTTGGACTATGAATTTAATGAATCAAAAGCCCTGGAGATGAAAAAGTTCATTGAGGACTTTACAAAAAAGTTCGGATTTGAGCAGATCCCTGTCGCCTACTATATCGGCAATGATTTTGATGATGCAATGAAAATTGTGGGGTTTGATAATTACCTCTCAATGGGGGGACCTTTTGTTCCCAAAGGTTTTTCCGACACCAAAAACCATATCATCTTATCCGGAGGACAAGGCGAGTATTATCCTCATGAAATTGTGCACCAGTATATAAATCCTCTCTTCGAAAATGGGCATCATGTTTTCATTGAAGGATTTGCAAGCTTATGCGGCGGTAGTTTGTTAGGTCACCCTATCCCGTGGCATGTTAAAAGACTGGATAAATACCTGGACGAGCATCCGGAACTGAACTTAAATGATCTGCTTGAATTTTATGAAATGGACAGCTACACTAATCCGCAGTATATCTACGGCGCCGTTTTATGCGACCTGGCAATGAAGAAAGGTGGTTTTGAAGAGGTAAAAAAACTGTTCGCCTACGGAACGGAAGACAAGGATTTCTACCTGGCACTTGAGAAAGAATTCGGTGTAAAGAAGGACGACCTTAATAAGTTTATCAGAAGCAAAATTAAAGAACTTGTCATTTGAAAAATTTGGCAATAATCTTAGCTATGTCATTTCTAGCCGGCTGCAGCCTTACGGGCCTGGGAAGAAATGAGTGGAGAGATAAATTCGATATAAAACCTGACACCGGAGTTTTGGCTGGCAAGTTTGATTTATTAAAGGATGTGAAGGGTAAAAAGTTTTTATGCTATCTTATGGACAGTACCGCGGATAAAATTGTAGTTTATGATACTTTAAGCGGGAACGGGAATATTCTATTTAGGAATTTGCCGCCAGGGAAATATTACATAGATGCTCATGAATCCCTGCCCGAGAGTCATGAAGGAAAATTAACCCGCTTTCTCGGAGGATCCCCATTAACTAATGATGACTGCCAAAAGGTTGGCCTTATAATAAAGACAAATACTATTACTGTTGCTTCATGCCCGATAACATATGATAAAGCGGCTATTTTTTACCTCAATAAGCCTGAGATGCCAATAATTAGAGAAGACAATGAATTACCTGTGATCCCGAAGAAAAAAGATAAACACTGGGAGATAAAAGATGAATGCTGGCTAACGCCAATTTATGAACCGCTTAATGATTCGACTTATACGAAATACAATAATTTAGTAAAGTGAAAGCCCTAGCTATATTAGACAACCAACAACAAAAGCACCATGAAAATTTTACTTTTTTTAGCCGCAGCATCTTTTCTAATCGGCTGCTCCTCGATCCCCAAGGAAACCCGGGATCACAGACCATGGCTTTATAATGCAAAAACATGGGAACCCGAATATCTGCCAAAGGATTCGGGCGGCAGCGGTGTTATATTCAGATACTACGGAGAAAAGTATCCTGTGAATGTTGTTCAGGATTTTAATTACTCCTTCTGGGCTTATCCGCTGGATACTGTTGCCTCTAAATATACGGCAACTGAATCCATAGTGCCTGTTATTGAGAATCGTATTGAAGTAACCCATATTTATTACGAAATCAATAATAACCCCATACATGTTGCTATTAAAGCTGATTCAACTGACGAACATAAATTTTCAGATCCCCATTATCAGCTTCGAGATTACGACTATAATGTTATTTCCAAGACCGATTCAACGGATAAGTATGCAGTGGAATTACCTCCGAATACATATTTATTGACCTTTCGACCTATCTATACTGATCCTCGCTTCGGATTCTCAAACCAATTTATAATGAAAGATCTTATTGTTAAACGGGGTTATTGGTCAATAGTCAGGATCGTGTTCCATAGAGATCCTCATAGTGCACCTCTAATTGTTTATTAATTTTAAATACTAATAAAGGTATATTGGCTGGCCGAAACCCATTTCACCAATCAGTCTCTTTTCTTTTTTAAATGGCAGAGAACCCGACTGTTATCACGAAAGCTTTTGGGATTATTATTCTAATAAGGGGATTGAGACATACGCCTACTATTTATTCTTCTATGGCCTTGAGTACCTGACTTACTATTTTGGGATGTAGTATTTGAGCGGCATGAAATGGGATTATAATTCGCTTCTTATCTTTGATATAGATTCTATGACTCCCTTTTGATCTTATATGGACAAAACCTGCCTGTAATAGCAGTTTTTCTGCTTCCTGAGCATTTAACCTCTGCTGCTTAGGCAACTTTTACCTCGTAACTGGCAAGAATGATGTCTTTACTTAAAATTCCAGCTTTCTCTTCCTCACTAAGCGTCTCCAGGTATAGTTCAATCGCCTCTTTCATATTACGAAGTGTCTCATCCAGAGTACCGCCCTGCGTCTGGCAGCCTTCCAGTTCAGGACAATAGCCATAAAAACCGAACTCGTCATTTTCAATGATTATATTAAATCTGCGTGACATGTATTCTCCACTTACTTTATAGTAAAATAGCAATTTCACCGATGAAAATAAATAAATGGCTTTATGAACAAAGCCATTTGCCGGATTTTCAAGAAACCAGGTTCTAACTACTTTCAGGCAGTGGAGGATCAAACGCCCATGACCCGAAAGGCTCAAGGGTGGGCAGTTCTGATTTTATTTCACAGTCAGCTTTATCTGAATTAATGCCTTTGCATCCTCAACGTCTTTTTTGCGGCTGAAGATTATTGTAATGCCCCGGATTTTATTGTAGTGTTTTCCTTCGGTAAACATCTTTTTTAATTCTTCGGAAATGGAGCTTTCTAAGATTGCCTCTTCGGCCCTGTCGGTAAAATAGAAGGTTACCCGGAAAGTGCCTTCAATTACTGAAAGCCAGAAGATGGTTTTGGTCTTTCGGATGACCTTCAAAAGCCAGCTTTTCCCATCTTTGTAATACCGCCACTGCTCTTCCAGGTCGGGATAGGTTTTGTGGATATATTCGAACAGGGCATTCCAAAGCACGCCCGATTTCCCGATTTGAGAAAATATTATTTCTTCAGTCGGGAATACGCTTTGATCTCTTAGAACCGGTGCCTCCATAATACTACTCCGGATTGTTCAATGGGAATCTATTAATTTAGAGTGCCTTAAGCAAGCGGTTTTTCCGGGGAATAGCTTTACTTTCTGTTTTAATTCCAGTAATTAATTATTAATTTATTTCTGAATATTTAAGAGAACTGACATATGCGAATAGACAGAATGCTCGGCATAGTGGTACTGCTGTTAAACAGAAACAAAATTACGGCAAAGGAACTCTCCAGGCGCTTTGAGGTTTCGGTAAGGACAGTCTACCGCGATATTGAGGCGATTAACATGGCGGGCATTCCAATTATATCTTTCCCGGGCAGCAAGGGCGGGCTTGGAATAATGGAGAACTACCGCTTAAACGGACAGGTATTGTCGCTTGACGATATGGGCTCTATTATCTCCACCTTAAGAAACGTAAACAGGACGCTCGGCAATACGGATCTTGAGGCCGTATCGGAGAAAATCCTGAACCTGATACCAAAAGACAAAATTGATTATGTAAAACGTCAGCCGGAGGAGTTCTGCATCGATTTAATTCCATGGAGTTTCAGGGACAAGTATAAAGATTTTATAAAAATCCTCCAGTGCGCCATTTCTGAAAGCCGCGTTACAAAATTCTTTTACAGAAACACACGCGGTGAGGCAATGACAAGGATAGTGGAACCCATGACGCTTGTGTTTAAGGGTTATGCATGGTACCTCTTTGCCTTCTGCCGCAATCGCAGTGACTACAGGATATTCAAACTTTCAAGAATTGAAGGGATTGATGTTCTGCCAGAAAGATTTACGCGCAAAGATGTCACCTACCATGAAGCTATGAAGTCACAGACCCCGCCAAAGAACCTGGTTAATATTACACTGAAATTTTCTCCTCTAATGAGGCCTCAGGTTGAAGAGTTTTTTGAGGGAAGCATTGTAAAGACACTTGATGACGGGAGCTTTATTGCATCGGTCACATTTCCTGAGGACGAATGGGTATATACGACGATTTTGAGCTTTGGGGAGTATGCAGAAGTCCTGGAACCCGTGCATATAAAGGAAAAGCTCCGGGAAAAAATAAAAAAAATGTCTCTTGTGTACAATGCTGACATGATGCTGTCACAGCACTAGCTTATGTTTGTTATGTGAGGCTAAGTTAATTTCACATAACAAAAAAGGGAGATTAGAAAATGGAAATGAAATTTTGTCAGTCATGCGGCGTTATTTTAGACGGCAGTGTTGCAAAAGAAGGGGCACCCGGGTTCTGCACATGGTGTGTAGATGAGAAAGGGAACTTAAAGGCGAAGGAAGAAGTAAAGGCCGGTGTGGCAGACTGGCTGAAGTCATTTACCCCTGAAGGAGGCAATCCTGACTTTATGGAAAGGGCTGAAAACTACTTAAATGCAATGCCTGCCTGGGCGAAGAAATAGGTCTAAATTATCTTAAATTACTGATGAAAGGCCGGGTTTTAAGAATAGAGCCCGGCCTTTTGATTGGCGTTTTTTTTATGTGCCGCCCCTGACCGGGGCTTGGGGTTTTTTTTGATTATGGCACCCGGGG
>JAAXKN010000053.1 GCA_025612375.1 Ignavibacteria bacterium | reverse complement strand
AGCCACGAGCTTCAGGTCGTGGGGCCCATAAATCAAATACCCTCGGGGCTTTAGCCCCAGATTCATAAAGGGATAATCGGGGGCTAAAGCCCAAACATTTTTGGGGAATATTAAACCACGACCTGAAGGTCGTGGCTACTCATAAAAAGAAAAGCCCATACCGTAGCATGGGCTTTGATGGAGAAAGATATGCGTGAAATTTTATTTACATGTTGAACCAATAGGTAAATTTAACCATAAAAACATTGTCGCCTCTTGTGTTTACAAGACGGCTGAGCGAGCGCCCGAAATTAAACTGCCCATTTTCCTCATCGTCGCTCCGGCTCTGCGTCCACACAAAATATAATATCGATCCCGGCTTGTATTCCCACCTTAATACCGCGTTACCTCTTAACGACTTGTAATTGAAATTGGGATCGTCAAACGTGTAGGCTTCAGCCGGCCCTGCTGCTCCGTCGGCGTCCACCGTATATTCATTTCCGTTTTTACTGATTGTTGACGTTCCCGTCCCAAACTTTTCGTAATCCATTGACCTTGCACGTGAAAGCGACTTAAGGCCCGTGTAATCGCCAGAGGAGATAAGTGGCTGCATGTAAAGCTGCAGACTCAGCTGAGGCGTAAATATCCAGTTCATCCTTATGCCCGCCGAGAATGTCATCTGATCCATTTTTGCAAATATGTATCTTCTTCCGTATGTGGCTTTTGCCGATGCGTCATCATAGGCATCCACCCACTGCAGCTGCGCAATGTCACGTTCTATCTGCGGACTTACACTCAGGCTGAAGTTTGCACCCGGGCGCCATGTGAGCTCAACGTATGTATCCCACTGGTCGGATCCGTCTTCCCTTCCGTAATAATCATACCCATTGCCGAAGACAAATGTTTTTCTGTTATCTGAGTTCCAGTAAAAATCGGCCTGGTAGCCGGGAGCCACAAGCGCATAAGGGCCGCCGCGCGTTTTTCTGCTGCTGATTGTCTGCGGGTTATATGCCAGGTTCCAGTTTGCTCCGTAATAATTTGATAATGTAATGGAACCGAAGTGGAAGAGGCCTTCCCAGGTGATAGTTTTTCCAAAGTCGTAGTTTCTGAAAAGCGCGCCGCCAAGTTCAAGATACCTGAAGAAACGGTTCGGCTCAGTCCATTTGTAGCCCGCACCCAAATGCATATTTATAACATCGGCATTACCAATAAACCCCGCATCGTTCACATCGTACTCAGGAGTAATAAAACCGAAAGCGGCATTAACAAACATATTTCCTTTCTGCTTTATGAGATAAAACCGCCCGGCATAACCCGTAAGGGATGTAGCCGAGCTGTCGACGTGAATATAAGATACATCGGGCCTCTGGAAGTAGTGCTGGGAGTTTCTCTGCAGGTCCGTAATTCTTTCCTTTGTACCGTTGACGTTTGAACCGGCCACATAGCCCGAGACCACCCACTCCTTATTGCCATCGAGGAACGTCCATCCGTCAAGTCCCAGCACCTGTGCGCTTGAATTTATATCGCTTTTCAGTCTTTCATCATTAAAGAAGCGGTTAACCTGTGTTGCAAGAAATCCAATACCCTGCTTACCATCGTTAAAATCCTTCTGTGCGCGGTAGACACCGTAATATGAAAGAGGCTCAACCTGCAATGTGGACTTTTTCCCCTCGTACTGAATATCCGCAAATTCGCGCATTGTAAGAGCGCTTATAGCGCCTATGTTCCAGTTATTGCCAAGCCTTCCTGTCAGCTTTGCGGCACCAAGTATGTGCGCTCCTGCCGGAACGTCTGAGTAATCGTTATCGGGAAGGCTTCCCTGCGGTGAGCGCCCGATGCGGCGGCTGTAGAATATTTTTGGCCCCGGCCAGTTGAATCCCCAGTAATTTGTTCCTCCTCCCTGCCCGAAATTAAACACGCTGGAGCCTTCAACAAAAAACGGCCTTTTCTCCTGGTAGAATGTTTCAACGTCGCTTAAGTTTACAACCGCGGGGTCCACTTCCACCTGACCGAAGTCGGGGTTAACCGTTGCATTAAGAATGAGGCTGCTTCCAAGTGTGGTCTTTATATCAACTCCAAGACCCGGAGTATATTTTGATCCCTTGTTAAAAGGATCCTCTTCGTCGTGCTTAAGGTATTCAGCCTTTCCTATTACATAAGGAACCACTTCCATTCTTCCGCTTGGAGAAATATTTTCTATGCCCTGCAGTTCAGGAAAGCGTGAAACAAACCCGTTGCCGTCCTTTGGAGTAAAAGTTATATAGTCGTCCTCATTTTTCCTCTGGATCATTCTTTCCACGTTAATTGCCCAAGTATAGCTTTGAGCCTTCTGGAAGCGGAGCTGCGAATAGGGGATCCTCATTTCCGCGGTCCATCCCGTCTGGTCTATATTTGTCTTAGCCTCCCATACGCCGTCCCACGTATCGTCGTTCCAGTTGTCGTTATAGAGCGTGCCGTCATAAAGCGTTCCCGCAGCATTAACGCCGAAGTAGTTACCCGTCTGGCGGTCGAGGTAAGGGTCTATGTAGAAATAAATGATGTCAGAACTTGAAGAATTATCCCTGCGGCTCAGGCGGGCTACAATTGAATCGGGGTGCGAATCGTACATTCTTGCTCCCACGTAGAGTGCGTCGTCGTCATAAGCAATACGTATTTCGGTTTTTTCCGTAGGCTGTGCTCCTTCAACGGGATCGCGCTGCGTGAAGTTGGAAAAGCAGTTATCATTATGCTTCCAGACTTCTTCTGTAAGCCTGCCGTCTATTACAATAGTTTCAGATGTTCTTAAAGCTTTAGCACCGAGCCTCTTCAACGTATTCGAATCGCGTCCTTCGCCAAATACAATGCCCGATAAAATTAAAATTATTATAACCAGCAGTTTCAGTTTCATTATCTTCCTTACTTTTATAATCAGTAAACGCAACGGAATAATTTTTATTGTACAGTTATCAGATTTTTTTCATCTGTTTACTTATCAGTTATTTACCTGTCAGTGTTTTTTGATAAGAACATTCCCGTTAATTGTTTCAATTACAACGCTGTTTTTGCCGCCGTTAAATGACCCTGTGCCTGTGATGTATTTCCTTGGCGTTCCCTCATCTCCGTCCCACTCCTTCGACTCATCCTGGCTTAAGCCGAAGTCGCTTTCAATCTTATACTTCCCTTCTCTTCCTTCGGTATATGCGAGCTTAACTTTTACGTTCATTGAAAAGTCCGCGGGAATTTCCAGCGTAACGTCGCCCGACATTGAAGTCAGCTTAACATCGCGGTCATCTCCCGTACCCGTCATATTTACTTCAACATCGCCGCCCATTGTATGGGCATTAACGCTTCCGTCTACGTCCAGTATTGTTATATTTCCACCCATGGTTTTGGCTTTAACATATTTTTTTGCAGAGTTGATCTTTATTTCTCCCCCCATAGTGCTTACATCGGCACCCAGGGGAGCCGCATTTACATTAATGCCTCCTCCCATTGAAGTTATTTTAACTTCATCTTTGATGTCTTCAGCATTTTTATTATTTACATTTGAGAAGTCTACCTTGCCGCTCATTGTGTGGCCTTTAACGCCTCCTGTAACATCTTCCATCATAACCGGTCCGCCCATTGTTTCCACGCGCCCGTCGACGTTTGAGCTTGTAAGTGTAACAGCGCCGCCCATGGTCTTAAGCTCCAGGTATCCTTTGAGGTGATCGAGTGTAAGTGCGCCGCCCATGGTTTTGCCCGTCATACGGCCTTCAATATTGCTGAGCGAAACGGCTCCGCCCATTGAATAAAGTGAAAGGTTGAACTTATCGGGCACCATAATTACGAGATCGCAGTCGCTGCTCCATCCTTCCTTATCGCCCGTGTATTTGGAATTTATTTCAACGCCCTGCTCCACTTCATTAAAATCGAACTTAAGATCCTTTGCGTCCCTGCCGCCTATAGTGGCTTTTATATTAACCAGATCCTTATCCCAGCCTTTAACGACAATGCCGCCGCCCGTTTTAAGGTTGATTGTGAGTGTCTTGCCCTTTGAGGCCTTAAATTCCTTTTCCACAACTCTTTCATCGTCATTCTTCTTTTCAATACTATTCTTAGCCGGCGCGGTATAGCCGAAGGGGAACATAAAACTGATACCTCTGGTAAGGCTTGAGCCATCTATTGCAAATGATACGCTGAAGCCGAGGGCCAGAATTACCGCGATCATTATTAACTTTTTCATATTTGCCTCTTTGTTTTCCATTGTAGTATGAATAATCTTTTTATGTTACACTTACATTCAACTGAATTCTGAGCCTCGGAGAGGTCAGCCGCGGCTGATCTGTAGCAAAACGACATTCCCCAAATAATTTAGAGCTCCGGAGGAGCGACTTGTAAAAAAGGTAATTAATGTACCAACCCGTTTAACAAATCGCTCCTCCGGAGCTCTATTGGTGGGGTTGGGTGATCCTCTTTCTATAGACAAATCATCCCTCCGGGATTCCTTATGCATATGAACAATTATTTGCTCTATATTCATTGGCTTTCTGAATTTAATATTATCCATAAATAAAGCTGCGGGAACTACTTCTTTTTATTGCTCAGCTTTTTGATATTAATGTCGGCGTTCACGGTTTCGAGATAGATCTGCTGCCCGCCGCCATTGACCGGGAGGCTGATTCTGACCTCTCCCTTATTATCATCATATTCCGGCTTCTGCGCTGCATCAAAATCTGAATGTATGCTGAAAGGCTGATGATTGTTTTTATTCCAGCCCCTCATGCGCAGATTGGCATTAACGGTAGCTTTAATATCGTCTTTAAGATAAAGCGTTATGTCGCCGTTGGATGCCACAACCTTGCTTTTATCGTTCCCTGCTGATAACATTTCAAGCATAACGGATCCGCTTCTGGTCTGTGCATCCACGGGTCCCGATATTTTACTGAGTGTTATGTCCCCGCCCTGTGTAGAAGCTTTTACTTTTCCGCTTGCGCCGCTTAGGAATATGTCGCCGCCGTAGGTATTGACTTCCGCACTGCCTGAAACGTTATCAATATGTATGTCGCCGCCGTAGGTTGTAATTTTGCCGTCGCCTTCAATTGAGCCTATCTGGATATCTCCGCCGTAAGTTGTAGCCGAGAGTTTTTCGCCCACGCTTTTAACCGTTATATCGCCGCCGTTGGTATTTATCTGTGCCGTGCCTGCAACGCTGCCAACAGATATGTCGCCTCCTGAAGTATTGAACGACGCATTGCCAACCACATCTCCCGAACTTATATTGCCGCCCGAAGTATTGAGCGCAACCAGGCCGTCGACTTTACCAAGCTTTATATCGCCGCCCGAGGTTGATCCTCTGAGTTCCCCTTTTAATGTACCGTCAACCTCAATATCGCCGCTTGAAGTGCTGAGCCTTACATTGTGCTGTGCAGGAAGGCTTATAATAAACTTTACCTCGTCCGGATGCCCGCCCTGCTCATAACTTACCTTTACAATGTTGCCCGTCTGCGTGATCTTCACCTTATCGGCGTCGCCGTCGTAAATTCCCCTGGCCTCAATCTGCATTTCATTTTTATCCCACGGTACAATCTGTATTGATCCCATGCTGACATAAAGCTCAAGAAATCCGCTTTTGCCAACCTTGAGAGTTTTTTTGAATTCCCCCTGTTCGGCCTCATTTGCAGAGACTATGCTGAATGCGCACAGAAGGACAGCAAGCATAATTCGTGTCAAAGTTTTCATTGTTCAATTACCTCCTGCAGGACGGCTTTAGCGCGAATACGTATATAGTCGTTCTGATCGTCCTGACTTTTCTGTTTTAATACTTTTATTAATTCCTGGTCTTTCTGAAGCTTTTCGGGGCTTTCAGTCTGAAGGCTGTTTATTGCCGCAATTCTAAGTCCCGCGTTCTTATCGTTTGCAAGCGTGTAAAGAAGAGCGTTCTTAATTTCCCTATCCATTTTAAGGCGGCTTAAGACAAGGAGCGCCTCGCGGCGGACGCCGGGATTGTTGTCGGATTTAAGCGTTGTAATAAGGGCCGATTTTATCTGCGGGTCGGCAGTTGAATCGTTCCCCGTATGGGCCGCAATTGTGCTTATTGTCCTGAGGCGCATGCCGTCGTTCGACTCATTTACAAGCGCGCGGGCTAAAACCTTCTGTATTGCCTCATCGTTAATATTGCCTTTCATATGGACCGGCTTTACGGCGTCGAATGAGAACTCGACCTGCCCGTCGGATGCGTCGGAATCCTCAAATCTCAAGTTATCAATCTTAACGTCATTCTGCGCCTGGTGCTGCTGGTTTAAGGCAGGCTGGATCTGATCCGTAGTTAAAGGTGCCGTATGAGGGCGGAAAACCATATAACCTATTGCAAGCCCTAATACCAGCGTAAAGGCGCTTCCCAGGGCAGCCTTATAGTTAAGGAAAAGGAACGAGCGGACTTTATCAATTATATCTTCGCCGAAAGTTTTCCTGTTTCTTTCCATTCTGAGCGCGGTTCTGAGGTCCTGCCGGGCTTCCAGAAGAGTCTTTTCATCAATTTCTGCGGGCTTTGCTTTTTCAATCATCTGACGGAGCTTATTCATCTCCATGAACTCGCGGCTGCATTCATTGCAGTTTTTAAGATGGCTTAAGAGCTGCAGGTTTTCCTCTTCCGAGAGTTCGTCATAAATTGAAAGCTGAATCCATTCCTTAAATTTTTCGTGTTCCATTTCTTTTGCCTTTAATAAAGACTATTACTCAATAAAATCTTTCAGTTTATCTCGCATTTTCCTGGTTGCAGTAAAAAGATATTTTTTAACCGTGCCCTCGCCGCAGTTCATAATCTTGGCAATTTCGCTTATTTTCATGTCCTGCAGGTGTTTAAGCGTAAAAACCATCTTCTGCTGCGGCGGGAGGCTTTCGAGCGCCCCGTTAACATTTTTTTTAATTTCCTCGTCCATAAGGTCCTGATCGGCTGAAGGGCCTCCTTCAAGAGTGTCGGAAAGCCTGAGATCCTTAGAATCGTCATCCATATCAAAACCCTGGTCGATTGAAGCAAACTGCATCTTTTTATTCCGTGCCTTATACGTAAAGCATACATTAACAGTAATTCTGAAAAGCCACGTGGAAAAAGCGCTGTTTCCTTCAAAATTTTTTAGACCCCTGTAGACCCTCAGGAAGACCTCCTGGTAGATATCCTTAGCATCCTCGCGGCTGTGGCGGTACTGCTGAGCGATAGCAAGCACATGGCGGTCGTAGCGCGCCACAAGCGTTTCGAACGCCTGCATATTGCCGTTTTGGGCTTCTTTAATTAAAAGGTTTTCTTCCTGATTCATCACTTTAAATAATTTTTTAGGCCTACATTTATTTAGACTGGAAAAATCTTAAAAGGTTGTACGCCGAAAAATATAATTTTTCGGCGGTTCGCCAACTGAATAGCCACGACTGAATTGCCACGGCCTTCAGGCCGTGGACCAGAGCTAATAAGAAATTGGGCTTTAGCTCCAGATTTCCCCCTAAAATGCGGGTTTTTCCCCGGAAGATCGGGGGCTAAAGCCCAATTGGGAGATGGGCGCATTAATCCACGACTCTCCGCGGAGAGTCGTGGCTATTCAACTTCAAATTTTTTGACTAACGGCCAAAATCCCGTGCGAACGGCGGCTGAAAAACTTTTCTTCTTGGCGGCCGTCTAAACTTTACGTGAAATATTTTATATTGGATACTGAAAAATTACCCTTCACAAAACAGGACAAAATTATGAAATTTACTCTTCTAGCACTCATTTGCTCAACTATGTTTATAGGAAGCACAATGGCACAGGAGAAAAATCCTTTTTTTTCGGAGTATAAAACTCCGTTCCAGGTTCCTCCTTTCGATAAAATAAAGGAAGAACACTATCTGCCTGCCTTTAAGGAAGGCATTAAACAGCAGCAGAAGGAAATTAAGGCTATTATTAACAACAAAAAAGAGCCTACTTTCGAAAATACTATTCTCGCCCTCGAAAGAAGCGGCGAACTGCTTACAAAAGTGGGCAACGTTTACTATAACGCCATGAATACACAGATCACCGATAACATCCAGAAGATCTCAAGGGAAGTTACCCCCCTTATGGCAAAGAACAGCGACGACATTAACCTCAACGAAAAACTCTTCCAGAGGGTTAAAGCCGTATACGATAAAAAAGATAAACTGAAACTTAACGCCGAACAGATGAAGCTCCTTGAAAAAACTTATAAGGATTTTGTAAGAGGCGGCGCTAACCTGGCCGGAGAGAAAAAAGAAGAGTTCAGAAAGATCAATACCGAACTTTCTATGCTTTCACTTAAGTTCGGCGAGAACGTCCTGAAGGAAAATAACACTTTTGAACTGGTGCTCGATAAAAAAGAGGACTTGGCAGGACTCCCTGAATCAGTTATAGCCATGGCAGCCGACGCCGCTAAAAAACGCGGACATGAGGGCAAATGGGTCTTTACTCTCCACGTTCCAAGCATTACACCGTTCCTTCAGTATTCCGACAGGCGCGACCTGAGAGAAAAGATCTATAAGGCTTATATCAATAAAGGCAATAATAATAACGAGCTGGATAATAAAGCAATCCTCTCTAAAATTGCTTCCCTCAGGGTAAAAAGGGCTAACCTCCTGGGCTTTAAGACACACGCCGATTACGTGCTGGATGAAAATATGGCCAAGACTCCCGATAAGGTTTATGAACTCTTAAATAAGCTCTGGACACCGGCGCTTGAACGCGCAAAGATGGAAGCCGCGGACCTGCAGAAAATGGCCGAAAAAGACGGTCAGACTTTCAAGATTGCCGCATGGGACTGGTGGTATTATGCCGAGAAGTTAAGAAAAGAAAAATATGACCTGGATGACGAAACCTTAAGGCCTTACTTCAAGCTCGATAACGTGCGCCAGGGCGCTTTTGATGTGGCCCATAAGTTATACGGCATTACATTTACCGAAAGAAAAGACCTGCCCGTTTATAATAAAGACGTAAAAGCCTTTGAGGTTAAGGAAGCAGACGGAAGCCACGTTGGTATTCTTTACGTGGATTATTTCCCCAGAAACGACAAACGCTCGGGCGCATGGATGAACGGCTACCGCGATGAATCCAAAGACGGAAAGAAAATTACTCCGATTGTAGTTAACGCCTTTAACTTTACGGCTCCCGCAGGCGATAAGCCCGCGCTTCTTACGTTTGAAGAGGTTTCAACTCTCTTCCATGAATTCGGTCACGCACTGCACGGACTCCTTGCCAACACAACCTATAAGTCGCTTTCAGGCACCGCGGTGGCAAGGGACTTTGTTGAACTCCCGTCGCAGATAATGGAAAACTGGGCAGGTGAACCCGAAGTGATTAAGTCATTTGCAAAGCACTACCAGACCGGCGAGACAATTCCCGACGCACTGCTGGAGAAGATAAAAAATACAAGCCTCTTCAACCAGGGCTTTATGACGGTTGAATACCTGGCCGCTTCACTTCTTGATATGGACTGGCACACTATAGCAGATACAAATGAAGTTGACGCAAAGCAGTTTGAGGACAATACGGCTAAAAAGTTAGGACTCATTCCCGAGATCGCCTTCAGGTACAGAAGTCCATACTTCTCGCACATATTTAACGGCGGATATTCATCAGGATATTACAGCTACATATGGGCTGAAGTGCTTGACAGCGATGCATTTGAAGCATTCAAGGAAAAGGGGCTTTTTGACCAGGCAACCGCAAAGGCATTCAGGGACAACGTCCTTTCAAAGGGTGCAACCGAAGAGCCGATGGTTCTCTACAAGCGTTTCCGCGGTCAGGACCCGTCAATCGAACCCCTCCTCAAGAAAAGAGGACTGGTAACAGACAAGACACAGGTGGGGAGCAAATAGGTTCGAGGTTCAAGGTTCAAAGTTCAAGGTTAAAACAATTAAAGCCCTCCACGGAGGGCTTTTCTATTGTATGAAAAGTCCTCGGAATGCGGGCTTAAAAAACTTTGAACCTTGAACCTCAAACTTTGAACTTATTTTGCGTGCATCTCCCTCACTACCAGGTCGCTTGTGCAATACGGGCAGCGGGTTGCATGCTCGTCAATTGCAGAAAAGCAGTACGGGCACTTCCTGATAACAGGCTCGGGCGCCTTTACTTCCTCTTTCTCCATCTTCTTTAACGCCTTTACTATCATAAAAACCGCAAAGGCAACAATAATGAAGCCGATCAGCGAATTGATGAACAGCCCGATGTTGAGCGTTACAGCTCCGGCTTTTACAGCCTGATCGATTGTGAAATATGGACCCGGGGTTACGCCTTCCTTAAGGACAATAAACCAGTTTGAAAAATCAACATTTCCCAGCAATAGTCCGATTGGCGGCATGATGATGTCTTTTACCAGCGACTGGACGACAACTCCGAAGGCAATGCCAAGTATGATTCCAATGGCAAGGTCAACCATATTTCCCTTCAGAGCAAAAGCTTTGAATTCCTTTAACATAATTCCCCCCTTTCATTAATGTTGAATTATGAATGTTGAATTTTGAATGGAAGAATGTAGAACAACTAAATATAATTATATAATTATACTTCAGAATTCAAAGCAAAAATGTGCGTATGGATAAATGAATCTCAGAAAATAATATTCTTTTTTCCGAGTTCCTCCCTGAGCTGATTGGCATTAAGGAATCGTATGCCGTCAATGCCCGCCAGTCGCGCGTTATCCACGTTGCGCTGGTGGTCGTCTATAAAGAGGCATTCCTCTGCCTTAAGTCCAAGCTGCCTTAAAAGCTCCGGGAAAACCGCCGGGTTCTTTTTAACCATCTTAAGCTCATAGGAATACGCTGTCTTTTCAAAAATTTCAAGAAAAGGGTGCACAGTTTTTATGTATTCAACCCATTCCTTTGAATGATCGGAAAGAAGATAAAGCTTATAGCTTTTTGCCAGGTCCTGCAGAAGAGGTATAACCCCGTCAATTTCAGTATGAAAATTAAGGCGTATGGCTTTTTTAAGCTCCTCGGGACGTATATTCCATTTAGTGCTGTTAATTACGTAGCTGACGTATGAATCCTCGTCAATTTCGCCTAAAAGGAGCCTTTCAAACTCCTTTCCCCAGAAAGTATCGGCCACCTGAGGCTGTGTAATACCCAGGCTTTCGGGCAATGCTTTTTCCACCCCAAGAATTCCATTAATTATTACTTCAGACAGGTCAAAGATGAGATTTTTAATCATAGATATTATATTTTATATTATGGTACAGATCTAAAATATACGATTATTTATACAATATTCCGACCTTGGCCCCTGGACTTCTCTTCCCGTCGGACGTCGGACGTCGGACGTTGAACGCCGCCAACGGCGGTATTGATTATTATTGATACAATTTATAGATTAAATCCGTGAAGCAGCCCTGGGGCCGGCTTTTGAGGGGATATGGATACAATGGGAAAAGTTGCAAAATGGGAGTTATAATTTACTGGGCGATTATTCGCACCATCATTCTGATACCGATCATATGGGTCCTGAGGAGCTGGGTGGATTATCAGTTCTGGTGGGCAATGAGTTTCACGCTGCTCTACGGAGTGATAATACATCCCGCTGTAATCCAGTACAAAATATTTGAAGAAAAGAACAGGGATATCATAGAATCCACACTGTGCTCATCGTGCAAATATTTTGACAAGACGGCGGTATTATGTACAAAATACGACCAGCATCCAACGCTTGATAGTCTTCCGTGCGAAGGGATGGACTGGGAGCCACAGATAAGTGAATACAATGGAGAAGAAACCGAAATCAAATAACGAGAAAGGGCAAATTTCGGATGTTAAATTCTGTACGGAATGCGGTGAAGAGCTGAGAAATTTTGCTATGACTGGTAAAGCCTCCGATGCCGAAAAGGCCAAGGAGAGATTTCACAACTGCCAGAAAAGCGGCAAGTTCAAAGGCGAGATGTGCGCCCGCTTATTCATAACCGAGTTTAACGAAGAAGACATGCCTAAGGATGAAGATATTTTCCCGCCTCCTGAGGATGAGGATGAATCTTAAAGAAGAGATCCTTAAGAGCCTGAATAAATCTTGGTCCCGGCCTTAGATAAAGGTCAGGGTCCACAACAAGAATGTCATTATTTCTTACCGCATTGAGCGATTTCCATTCGGGGTAGCTGTTTTTAATCATTTCAGATTCCTTCTTAAAAGAGCCTGACATGCTGGTTCCGGTCATAATCATATAGTCGGGATTTCTTTTTAATATTTCCTCGCGGCTGTAGACGGGATAATTCTGAGGCGAGTCGCCCGCAATATTAGAAAGTCCCGCCGAAGTCATCAGTTCATTAACAAAAGTATTTTCCCCGGCCACCATTATAGGGTTAAATCCCACAAAGAAAAGCGCCTGCGGGTGCGGAAGCCTGTTGGCTGCCTGTCTGACGGAATCAAACTGTGCCTGCCAGAAGTTTATAGAGCTGTCGGCCTGGTGTGTTTTCATGAAAATTCTGCCCAGATCGGAATAAGTCTTTTTAATCCCGTCGAAATTGCGGGGATTAGAGACAAAAACCTTAAGTCCCAGATTTTTAAGCTTAATATAGCTATCCTTAGCGTTCCCCTCCACAGTGATTAAGATGAGGTCGGGTTTAAGGCTTATAATTTTCTCAAAATCAATAGTAAGCATATCGCCCACCTTGGTAACATTCCGTGCCTCGGGGGGGTAAGTGCAGTAGAGCGTATTGCCCACAAGACGGGACCCAAGTCCCAGCGAATAGATCATCTCAGTAAGATTAGGAGCCAGGGATATAATTTTCTGAGGCGGCTCATTAAAAGGCACCACCTCACCCAGGTCGTCCTTAACGGGATTAGCGGATTTCTGCGGATTTTCGGCATTTTTCCCGCAGGAAAGCGCCCAAAACGAGGCAAAAATGAATATACAGACAAGCTTTAACTTCATACACAAATGTAGAAAAAAATCGTTCGACGTTCAACGTCCGACGTTCAACGTTTCCGCCGCAGCGGATGAAAAGTTCGAGGTTAAATGCATAATCTGTTGGGAGTGCGCTCCGCATCAGGAAAAACGGGAGGGGAAATAATGATAGACAAAAAAAACCGCGTTCAGCGGTTTTCTATCTGTAGCCCAGGGTTTGCCCGCCAGCCGCCAAAGGCGGGTGGCCAAAACCCTGGGTAAATGACGCCCCACATTCAAAACCACGTCCGTGGTTTTATATATGTTACCAAGCAGGATTTTCAAAAAGACGGGTCAGGGATCCGAAAAAATTTTGAATTCATAAGGATTGCGGTCAGGAGGGATGGAATGCGTAAAAAAGCGTCAATTTCCAATAGTAAAAGGGTTTAGCCCTGTAACATACATAAAAAAATTAAAAAATATATAATGGGATTAAAAAATACCGCATAATATTTTTGGAAAAAATGCAGAATTTTCTTACTTTTGCTGTGCACTCTTAGCTCAGTTGGTAGAGCATCTGACTCTTAATCAGCAGGTCGCGGGTTCGAATCCCGCAGAGTGCACGAAAACCTCGAAATCAGCTTGAAATCGAGGTTTTTTATTTTTAAAAAATCTTCAGTCTTTTAAAATTGACCTGAGTTTGCCTCATTTTTCCCATTCTGAAATGAAAAACTACTGCAAAAACTACTGCAGTCTGCTCGTTAATTGTAAAGATATACAAGCTCTTTACATCTACCCTTAGTAAATCAAATTAATGAAAGAACCTTCGCAGACTGATGGCACAGAGGGCCCAAATTGCTGGTAAGGCAGGGTGTATTTGGTTGGTCTAGGAGATTTCACAATGCTAAGAACAGGACTCTAGGCCATTCTCGGCCTTTATTTTTTAGGAGCAGAAAGAGTGGGATTTTCCACATACTATTCAAATTGTTTAATTTCAGCCTGTATTCATCATTTTTTGAAAGCCGATGTCATAAAAGTGTCATGAATATTTTTAACAAAAAAGCCCTCAAAGGTAGTACTTCGAGGGCTTTGTAGAACACTATTACTTCACGAGCATCATCTTCTTTACTGAACTGAAGTTATTCTTACCGTCTGTTGACTGGACGGATATTGAATAAATGTAAATGCCGGATGGAAGATTTACCGCATTGAATGTCTTTTCGTAATTTCCGCTTCTTTCAATTTTATCCACCAGTTCATTTACAAGTTGACCGAGAGAGTTGAACACGGAAATCCTAACCCTGCTTTCGTATGGAAGCGCGTACCTTATTACTGTTGATGGGTTAAAGGGATTCGGGAAGTTCTGTTTCAAAGAGTATTCAGTAGGAATTTCACTCATCCAGTTTTCTACTGACACATAATTCCCTAAAATAAAACTGCCTATTGCAGACCGTGTTACTAAGCCTTCTCTATCTTTTGCTTTTATTGCCCAGAAGTATTTATTATTGTTTGGCAGCTCGGAAGCCGGAGCTACTGAAGTATCCTTCCCTACCTCTTTTGAATAAACAATGTTATGGAGTAAGGAATCAGTAGCTACAAGAATTTCATAAGTTGCGTAGTCATTAGGATCATTGTCAGCGGCTCTATGCCATATAAATTTGATTGATTCTGCTCCTACACCTCCTGAATTTAAGGGAGAAATCAATTCAAATGAATTTGGCGGCTCTAAAACGGTATTAACTACAAACAGCATTTCTTTACTTACTCTTTCGGCATTATGGTTATCTATTGCCTTTACATACCACTTATTAAAACTATTATCCTTAAGTGGTACTTTTATCTGAAATGAGTTAGAATCTACGATTGCAATCCTTTGGCCATTAACAAAAAACTCATATTTGACTATGTCCTGTGGATCAGGGTCTCCTTTAGCTTCCCAGTAAAAGTATGGACTTGTGGTAACTTCAACGCTGGAATCTCCAGGAGTGATCAAACTAAATTCATTCGGCTGCTGGTTTACTGTATTTATGGTAAATGAAATAAACTGCTGACTGTCATCAGTCTGGGCCCCTGACAAATCACCTGCCGTCACTTTCCACCAATAAGTACAATTGTCAGAAAGGGATTCTGAGAATGTGAATGTTGTATCTAATAATCCTGAAACAGTACTTAAATGTTCTAAATCTTTACCGTAAGTAACCGTATATTTAATACTATCATTAATATCAGGATCAATACTGCGGTTCCAGACCAGGGCCGGTTTAAGGGTACTAAGCTGTGAAGCCTTATTCGGAGATACCAACTGAAATTGGCCGGGAGCTTCATTCTTACAATTTACCCAGAATTTCCAAGTGTCTGTCTGTGTTACTCCGCCATTAGAATCAGCAGCCTCAACTTTCCAGAAATAAGTCTGATTTTCAATCAGATCCTTATCAACTGTATAAAAAGTAGTGTCAACTTCAACACCAGGTACATTAGTAAAATCAGCAGATGTGCTCAGATAGAATTTATATTTATTAATGATGCTGCCTTGAATACTTTTCGTCGATATTTTACTGCCGGCTGCGGTTTTATTAGCTGCTGCAGTTTTGCTGTAAGCAGGATCTATATCTACTGAGGGTCCCCAAATAAATTTAGGTCTTTTTACAGTAACCATTTGTCCATTAAAAGGAGAAAGTCCTGAAAAACTTCCGGGCAGATCATTCTTCAGGTTCACATAGAATGCCATATAGCCGCCCGAATTCTCAACAGTTCCTCCGAAATTGTCATAGGCTACTACCTTCCAGAAATACTTTGTGTTATCTTTAAGATCCGTATTAAAAGTATAGGTATGGTTAGTATCTACGTCTATTACTTCCACACCAGGAGTTGGAGTGTCCAAAAATAACTTGTATTTAATAATATTTTTGGGGTCATTATCAGTGGCCTTATCCCAGGAAATCACCGGCCTCAATGTATTTACAGTTCCGTTAGTTTTGGGATATGACAACGCAAATGAGTTTGGATTTTCATTAACGGTATTTACATAAAACGAAGACACGTCACTGTATGAAGAGTATTCATATGCATCAAATGCCCTGATTCTCGCGTAATAATGACCATTTTCTGATAATTTAATTTCCTGGCGCCACTTAATACTATCCGAAACAGCTATAAGCCCATTCTTCTGGCAAACGATATTGCTGAATTCTTTATCCTGAGAGATCTGAATTTCGTATGTCAGGTTGTCACTTTCCTTATCCAGACTTTTAGACGCATAAATTAAAGGATCCAGTTCCGTATATACCTGATCATTTTTAGGGCTGTAGAATTGAGGTACTGACGGTTTGGAATTTCTTCTAAACTTCAGGGTATACCAATTGCTGAAGTAATCATTCGATTTAACTCTAAGCCGCAGCCAATAGCTCTGCCCATCAATAAACGGATTGCCTGCGTATTTTATTTGTGTATCTGCGCCGGATGCAGGTCCGGGTTTCCACATATCAGCCTTGGTAAAGGTTGAATCTGTTGATACTTCAACCTCATAGCCTGTCTGTAATTCATTTGAGGTATCAAAATACTGAAATTGAATTACAGGATCAGTAGTTACCAAATGCTGCAGATCGCTTACATCTTTGAGCGATAGGTTTTTTACCAGTAATTCTCTGTTTTTAGTATAAAACCTCCAAATTGAAGATTGCTGCGTATTAAAAATATTTCCAGCAGCTACTTTCCAGTAATATTTTTGAGAGAAATTCAATTTGTTGAACTGAATTTTATTTCCGGTATTAGTTGAATCCAGTACGTTAGTTGTGAACGTTGAGTCAGTGCTGATTTGGAAATTATAGAATTCTGCATTTTCCGGTGTTGTACATTCAAATGACAAGTTTGTTGAAGCTTCAGATAAGTCTTTCGCTGGAGAAACCAATACCGGCGTTACGACTGGAGTACTTTCTTTTTCAAATAGCCCATCACCTGATGAAAAATAATATAACTTACTTTTCCCAAAATAGAACTGCCCGCTTACAGTGGTGCTCAGCTGAAAAAGTGGCACCCATGAATTACTTGCATTAAAAGACAAATTGATACTTTTGTTGAATGCAGCCACTACATTATTATTTTTTATGTATATTGAATTCGATATGGCATCGGAAACTTTTTTCCAAGAAATATTTTCTTTAGGGGAGAAGTAAATTCCCTTATTTGTTGCTATATATATATTATTAGATACATTATCCAAGAATACATCTGCCACAGGTAAATTAGAAGCAATGGAGGCTGTCGTTGGAAGCCAGACATTCCCCTTATCTGTTGATTTCCATAATCCCGATGAGGTCCCAGCATATAATACAGAATTATCATATTCAAAATCATTTAGATAGTTAGTCCATATTTTTGTCACATTTCCATTCTGATATTTATAAACACCTGAACTTGTACCATTTGAGGTTGCATCATAGAAAATAAGCGTATTGGCGTCTATGTTGATTAATTTACCTGGATTACTATATCCATTAATATCTGACCCACTTGGTGTATATAATGAAATCCAAGTACTTCCTGTATTAGATGTTTTGTACATTCCAGATAAGGGAGATCCACTGTTATATTGGTAATTACGGCAATAAACCGAGGCATATATAATATTATTTAGTTTACTTAATCCTCTTATATCATAACCTTCATATCCGTAAAATCCTGAAATTTTCCAAACACCCAACTGTTTATTATATACATATAATCCATCTTTTCCGCCCACGAATATATTTTCATTATCATCCTCAATACATGCAATAACCACCGCTGGATTGACAACTCCGATAACGTTCCAATTTTCAATGGCAGTATTGTCATTAGTTAAGTTATTTTTTTTGAGCAGTCCATATTTATCAGTAGAAATAATCATTTCGCCAAAGTTACTTATTGCTACATCCCAAACAGTTATTCTACTCGGTGAACTAACAGTTGGATAAGATGCTGTGCCTCCATATCTATAAAGACAACCTGCTGTAATATAAAATTGATCATTAATAACCCTTATGTTAGTAATTCGAGGAAGGGAGCTATAAGTAATTTGTTTCCATGATGTGCCGTTATTTGTAGACTCATAAAGCTCATATCCTGAAGTTGTTGGATACCCGGCTAATATTTTCCCGGTCGAGTTAATCCCTAATGCGGTAGTCGGATACCTTTTTGTTGAAATAATGTCAAGCGTACCCCAATTCTGCCCCAAATCATATGAACGATATATGGAAATATCGGATGCCGCAAAAAGAGTCTGATAAATTTCCGAGAATTTTATATCATTAATTTTGTTAGATAATATTTGAATCCAGGAAACACCATTGTTCTCTGAACGAAATAATCCGGTTTGAGTGGCGACAAAAACAGTTCCTGATACCGTGGATGTTATAGCTGTTATATTTAATGAATTAAAATCCGGAACCGAGATCCAGTTATCACCTTTATCTGTCGAGCAATATAAGCCTCCTGAAAATCCCGCATATATTTTATTATTTGTGGAATCAAGGAATAATACCTTTCCATCCTGAAGAGTTTCAGAAACTTTAGTCCAGTTATTATCCCCATTTGTTTTCTTAAAAATAGATCTTTCTGCTAGAGCCAATAAATCTCCATTCTTTAACGAAAGGACATTGTTTACTGTCCCAGCATAAAACTTGGGGCTTTTTACCCATTCCGCCGCTGAAATGCTTGAATAAAGTATTATCACGAGCAAGAATAATAGTTTCGGTACTTTCATCATTTTCCCTCACATAAATTAATTGAATAATAATTTAGTTTTTACAACGATTAAATAACATTTACCAGCCCTGATGATGCACACTGGGGCTTTACTTGAGTCAATTTATATTTGGACTATAAAGATTTATTACAAATGAAAGTAAGATGAAGCTGATATGGAGAAAACCAGAATAAGATCTTCATTTTCAAATCCTTGTAAAGTGAATAGCAAAGAAATAATTCAAGAGACTTAATTTTAGCATTACTCTACTGACTTCATAAGTAGGCGGCTTGTGTGATGGAAGTCACATTCACTAAACAAATAAAAAATATCCTTTATTATATATATGGTGACGAGGAGCGTTTTCGGAAAATTTTTTGAAAAAAAAATAAAAAAAAACGAAAAAATATTATAAATGACCGGTGGAAAGGACACTGTGGCCCAAAATTACCCCTTTTCCATAAAAGGTATGTTTTTATGCCTCTTAATTCTTCTATTTTTCAAAGTTTTTAGCCACAGAATTTTATTCCACAAACCTACAGTTTTATGGAATGGCTCCTCTCCCCTGTCATTTTAACCCATATAAAAGTATCTGGGCTTAACATTTGAAAGTCTGTCTTATTTCTTTCCTTCGAGCGTCATCATTAAGATTAAAAGAAAGGCCAGTCATTTTACGAGTGGCCCTTATTAACATCAATAATGTTATCCAGGTGATTTACTTGTTGTGCAGGAAATCCGACTTGTTATGAGGGTGGATTTCGGCTTCCTAAATGGAACTGTACCCAGGGTGCTCTTTATATTTTTAACTCTCAGTCATTCTAGCAGTCGGGATGATTCGATCCTTCAGAGTGAATTAATACATCGAATGCTGCTTAATTTGAGTTTTTTTTATTTTTAAAAAGTCATCAGTTTTTTAAAATTGACCTGAATTTGCCTCATTTTTCCCATTCTGACAGGAAAAACTACTGCAAAAACTACTGCAGCGCATGCGCAAAAATATTATCAAAAACAGTGATTTATTGTTTAAAAAGCAGGAATTGCTAGTGAATTGCTAGTAAGTGGAAAGCTTATTGTAAGGTTATTTTTAAGTTGTATTGGCCAATACATAATTTTTTGTGAAAAGGAGCTGGTTAGTTTGTTCTACTCGATGTCGGACTCGGTTATCTGATCCGCTCTTTTGAACTTTTTAAGCTCCTTCTTCATTGTCTGCATCTGAATATCGTTATAATACCTGTCTGCTGTGGTCTGGTGTTCATGACCTACGAGCTCACGAACTATTGAGGCGTCTATTCCACGAGCTCTTGCAAGTGTAATAAAGGTTTTTCTGAAAGTCCTGGCAGTATACTTTTTGCTCGAAAGTCCGATATCCTTAAAGTATCTTGTAACAGCCCTGCCAAGATTTTCCACACTCGTATAATTCAAAATTGGTCCGGCTTTAACTTCCTCAACCCTGGCTTTGAGTATAGGCAGGAGATCAGCATGGAACGGGATATCTCTGTACACATCTCTTTTAGGAGAGTAGTAGCTTATGGTTCTCGCATTCAGGTCTATATCTTCAGCTTTAATTGTAAGCATGTCGCTGGACCTGAGTCCGGTATAATAGGCCAGATAAATGAGCGTCTTAAAATTTGAATTTTTACCCATATCTTCTTTTGGCACTTTAGTCTTCTTCTTTTTCTTTGATTTTGAATGATCCGATGCCGCATCTTTATTCGTAGCATCTTCACCTTCCTGAGTCTTTGCTTCCAGTTTCTCAAAAATAATCTTTGTGTCTGCCGGGGATAAGGTTATTTTCTTTTTCCTTTCGGGTCTTGTTCGAACCTCTTTGTTTATCTTAAACATTTGAGTATAGTTATACTCAAAAAGGAAGTTCAGAAAATGATTTAACTGCTTACCTATAGCATGAATTGAATTCTGCTGAAGAGGAAGTTTCTTTATCTTAATTAACCACTCCTCAACTGCCAGCTTGGTTATAACCGTGCATGGCTCATTTTCACTAAACTCCTTGTTAAAGTAGCTGTAGAATCTCAGATAATCCTTTTTTGTTTTTTCATGCTTTCCTTCATTGTTTGTTAGGAAGTGTTCAAAAGCGTCTCTGATTGTAATCTTTTTTATTCCTATCTTTTTTAGTTCCCTTCCCTTCTTTGTCAACTCATCCTGAAATTTTTTTGCTATTGCTTCTGCCTTCTTTCTGTTTGCATCTGTTGCCTCAAGCCCTGTTGACTTAATAACAGACTTTCGTTTACCTGGATCGTAGTATGAAATGTGCAGTGTATTGCCGCGTTTAATTACTGTTGCCATTTTTCTAACTCCTTATAATTTTGTCTAATAACGATTTACTGTCTATTTGTTTACTAATATCCTTTTTTCTTCCGAAGAACTGTTCCCACAACTCTCTACTTTCAGTTGGTTTATTAGTTATAGTTTCAGCTCTAACTGTTTTCTCATTCTGAAACCTTATAAGCTCAGCATGGGTAATTTTATTACGCTTGCCTATTTTTACCGTGCCGATAAGCCCTTGAGCTATCAGTTTCTTTAGAGTATCGCGTCCTATATTCATAAGCCTTGCGGCTTTGGAATAAGAATACATTTTAAGTTGTTGTTCAGAGGCAGTCATACTACCCTCATAATTTGTTTACGAAAATGGTTCTTTATAATATCCTTATACCATACTATAAGGCTTACCGGCCGGTAATTTATTTATCAACAGATCAGATTCGTAATAGAAGGACTTGTGTGCTGGTCAATAAAACACAATTTCTTCTATTTATTTTTATTGGTTATCTGTTATCCGTTTTTTTGATTAATTATTTCTTTGGTTTAACAAATAGCTTTTTATCCAATCCTGAAACTAAAAGCGTGTTCATGTCAATTCCCAAGGCATCAGATTCAAGACTTCCGGGCCAGAAGCCAGTCCACCTGGCAAATCCTGGATCATGCTCTTTACACTGAGTACCTGTCAAATGTTCGAGCAGGCGCTGCTCACCGCATGCACTACACCTTTCTACATCGCATCCTTCTTTATGTATTTCTCCAGGAATTACACCACAGTCTGGGCAAGTTTGTAATTTGAAGTCTTCACTTATATTTCCCGTGTTCAATTTTAGCTTTTTAGCTATTTCAACTCCAACCTTTTGTATACCCCAATAAACAATCCAGTTTATTTTACTCCTAAGCGCAATACTTTTACTATATAGCCCAACATAATTAAAGAGACATAATATTACCTTGAAAGAGGT
>JAAXKN010000052.1 GCA_025612375.1 Ignavibacteria bacterium | reverse complement strand
AGCGATACGCAGGAGCCGATGATGATTGAGAAGCTGTGGCTCAAAGGGGATAATAATGAATTGGCGTCAAGGGAGATCTTCCGGGCTATAAATAAGGAACAGAACCTGTCGGCGCTTTTCCACCTGGGGGATCTTACTGCAATGGGATTCTGGCCGTGGGAATGGAACGGTGTATCCAGTGAATTATCACCCATCTGGAAAAGAGGCATTCCTGTCTATCCCGCAATGGGAAACCATGAGTATTTCCTGTTTTCTTCTTTGGGAAGAAAGCAGTTCTTTAAGCATTTCCCGTATATTAAGTCTTCATGGTACGCTAAACAGACCGGGGATATCGCAGTTATACTTCTTAATTCCAACTTTTCTGAGCTTTCGGAAGAGGAAATATCACACCAGCAGAAGTGGTATGAACAAAAGCTCCGGGAGTTCGACCGGGATCCTTCTGTACATTATATTATTGTCGGCACTCATTATCCGCCCTATACAAACAGCAAGGTTGTAGGGCCTTCCAGTGAGGTTCAGCGCATATTTGTTCCGGCATTTCTTAAAACGAATAAGTGCAAATTGTTCTTCAGCGGGCACGCGCATACGTTTGAACATTTCAGGAAAGCCAATAAGGATTTTATGGTTATTGGCGGCGGTGGAGGACTTCTGCACCCGACTCTTACGGGCAGGGAAGCGCGGTACAGGGATTTGTATACTGGAAGCAACAGAATGTTTCATTATGTCACAATCGGGTTGCAAAAGGATTTGATGGTTGTAAGGGTAAAGATGCTAAATAGGGACTTCAGGAGTTTTGGGGAGGTGCACAGGGTTGGGATTGGGAGATAAATATTTAAGGAAGGAAAATACATTATAGATATGTTATTGGGAAAAATCTTTAATAATATTTAATCCTAATATGTACGAAAGCATTTTGGGAGGTATGGCAGTGCGTAAAATATTTATTATCATTCTGCTCGTCTTTGCCAGTGTAGATGTTGGGGCTCAGACAATTGAAATGGGATTAAGAGTGGAAGCCCAGGGACTTAGAAGGTATTATTCAAACGGTTATAAGGCGGGTTTTATGATGTATCCTTATTTTTCCTGCCTGCAGCTGAATGTGGCGCTATATCCTATGGAAAGACTATCTATAGAAGGGAGGTTTGGAAGGGAATTTCTGTGGGAGCATTATAACGGATTTGAATATGGATTATTCTCAAAGTATTTCCCCTGGAAAAGTATTTACATTACGGGAGGAATCGCCGGGCATTCCAATGAGGGAGGTGATGGGAGTAACTCAGGCGGCAGCTCACTTTCTACGCTGATAATGCCTGCGGCTGGAGCGGGTTTTAAACTGGCAAAGAATACATCACTCGAGGTGTTATTTCAATACGCAGGAAACAAAAAGATAGGTGGCTCCTGGTATTTTGGAAATAATGACGAAGTTATTCGCGTTAAAGAAACAGTTGAGTGGCTTATGAAAATCGGACTTGTTTTTGGATGGGATTTGAACAATTAAAGAAAAGGCAGGTAAATTAACTGCCTTTTCTACATTTTTAGTTTTTAATCCAAAAGCGAATCTGGGTTCAGGTGCTGGGCTTCGATGTCTTTGAAGTAGTTTACGGTGCCTACTTTCAGTTCTGCCGTGGAGGCGTCGTCGCAGACTATCATGCCTTTCGGGTGAAGCTGAAGAGCGCTTACGGTCCACATGTGGTTTACGCCTTCTTCAACAACCTTTGCAAGTGCACGGGCCTTGTTGTGGCCGCTTATGAGTATCATGACTTCGTGAGCATCGAGGACGGTTTTTACACCGACTGTCAGAGCCGTCTTCGGAACTTTATTGATGTCATTGTCAAAGAATCTTGAATTGGCAATGATTGTGTCCATTGTAAGTGTCTTTATGCGTGTGAGCGATCCCAAAGATGATCCCGGTTCGTTAAATGCAATGTGCCCGTCGGGTCCTATACCGCCTACAAAAAGGTTGATACCGCCGTATGACTTAATTTTCTTTTCGTAATTTTCACATTCCTGCTCAAGATCCTCAGCATTTCCGTTCAGAATATTCACGTTCTCTTTTTTTACATCAACATGCCTGAAAAAATTATTCCACATAAATGAGTGATAGCTTTCGGGATGGTCTTCGGGTATACCGACGTATTCATCCATGTTGAAAGTTACTACATTTTTGAAAGATACTACCCCTTTTTTGCAAAGCGAGATTAACTCCCTGTACATACCGAGCGGTGAAGAGCCTGTAGGAAGCCCAAGCACAAAAGGCCTGTCTTCTGTAGGCTTAAATTCATTGATGGTTTTTGCCACATAACTAGCAGCCCATTGCGATACCTTTTCAAAATCCGGCTGAATAATGAGTCTCATTTTTTTTATCTCCCGCTTAAAATATTTGATGTTTAAAAGTACTCAAGTTGAAAAAGAATATAAAGCAAAAACTGTTAAAATTTAATCTTTTACTTCTCAACTGTTAACAAACTCACAGTCCTGCGGCACTTCAGGCGGCACAAGGAGCACGTCCTCCTTCAAAAGTGCCACTTTGCCGGGCTCCATTCCTTTTCTTTTTGTAACGTATTTCTTCAGTGTGTATGAAACAGGGGCAAGCTTTGATGTCTTTGCCTTGCTGTGGAATGCCGCAAGTGAAGCCGCCTTCTTCAATACTGGCTTCGGGATCGCCTCTTTTGAATTTTCCACCCTTAAGACCACGTGTGAGCCCGGAACGGCACGGGCGTGGAACCAGTAGTCGTTCTGCTTTGCAAATTTTACCGTCAGCAAGTCGTTATTTGCGCTGTCTTTACCAACATAAACGTGATATTTGTTTTCAATGATGTAATGCTTGAACTTTGATCCTTCATCCGGTTTATAGCTTCCGGACTGTTCATCCTTTATATTAAGGTCCTTCATGATTTTTCTGTACTCGTTTATTTCTTTTGCGTTTTCAAATGTGTTTTTGTTTTCAATTAGAACTCTGTAATGCTTCTCCAGGCTTTCATAGAGCTCCCTCAAGGAAATTCTGAGCTGCTTTTCGTCGCGCGCCTTCTCAAAATAGCGGTCGGCATTGCCTTTGGGGTCTTTTGTCTCATCCAGCTTTATGTTGACAAGCGCGCCATCTTCGTAAAAGTCGGCCAATTCGGCACTTTTCATCCCTTTATGGAGCGTATGCATGTTGGCAAGAAGAAGGTTTCCGTACTTTCTGTAGAGATCCTCTTTTGAAGGCACGTCAATTTTTGCCCTTATCTCGTTAAGCTTGTTTGCCGTTCTTGATATCTGGTGCTCCAGATACTTTGAAATGATCCCTTTTAAGTCCTGGCTTTTGCCGAGCTGGTATCTTCTGGCTAAAAAGTTATCTATGGCCTTAAGATATGTGCTGAATGTGGCTTTATCCTCAGAATCAAATATATTGAAAGCCTCAGGCGCCATAACGACTCTTCCTACGGATGGGGAAAAGAAGACGGCAATATCACCGGATTCAATGTCGCTTATAACGGTATCCAGTTCAGTCTTAAACTCTTCGAGGGTTTCAGCCTTCATCCTGAAAGAGGTTTCAGAAAACATTTCCTTGGCTATGGACGGGAATATATGCTTTGTCTGGCTTATAAAATTAACCGGGTCGGTAACAGCATCCAGGCTGGGCCTGTGAAAGTAGGAAGAGAACATTTTTTTATTGGTCACTTCCTCAAGGAAACTTTCCAATTGGGCTTCATTTGTCTTTTTGAAAGAATCTGTGTTTAGGGCTTCGTCAATGAGTATGACGTTGGTATTTTTACCCCTTACGGCGAAGTAAAGGCTCATTTTATCGAACCTTAACCTGATAATTCTATCGTCTGTGGCAATTTCAACGGCAAGGAGCCTGGAGGTGAGGTAATCAGTAAAGAAATCCACCGTATTTTTCCTGGCGCGGTGGTACTCATCCCGGAGGTGCATATAGGGTTCGTTCTGTGAAGCCGAGATAATTAAATAGCTGCTAATGCCATCTTTAGAAAAAGCCAGAATGAGCCTGTCTTTTTCCTGTGAGAAAGATTCTGTGAGGATGGATCCCTGAAGTTCCGCGTTTAGTTCAATAATTTGTCTGTTCAGATAAAAATAGTTCTTGTACATATTTTATAATTTTATTCACTTTATTATACCATTTAGCTCATAATGATGCAAATATCAAGTTTTATATAGAAGCAAATAGCGGCTGTTATCCATAGAATTCCGGAGGAATGACTTGTCTGCAGAAAAGAACATGTCCCAAAAGAATTTTAGAACCCTGGAAGGGTGACTTGTCTGACGGGTATACACGGAGCAATTCCCTTTTTCAAGTCGCCTCTCCGAGGCTCTGAAGAGGGGTGGGGAGCCATTCTTTTTCTACAGGCAAGTCGCCTCTCCGAGGCTCTTTTTAATTCTACAAACATTTTTCCGCTGACGCGGATTGGACATTTTCCTTCTAAAAGGCTTTTGGCGGTTACATATTTGCGGCAAATTTGATATATTTGCACGTTACCTGCCCGATTCATAGTCAGACTGTAACAAATATAAGTTTATACAGCAAATTTACGTTAATTAAAAGAAGAACTTATACATAAATTAACTATAGGAGCCGCCTTGGGTATCGCTGAAAACATTCAAAAAGTAAAGTCAGGATTCCTGCCTTCATTCTGGGTAGCAAATATAATGGAACTCTTCGAAAGGATAGCTTATTACGGGCAGACGGCCATTCTGAGCATTTTCTTAAGAGACCATCTTAAATTCAGTGAAATTGATACGGGCAGGCTGGCTTCTATTTTTAACGGGCTTATCTACTTTCTGCCCATTTTTGCAGGCGCCCTGGCGGACAAGTTCGGCTTCAGGAAGGCCTTTTCCTTTGCATTCCTCGTTTTAGCGATGGGATATTTTATGATAGGGGCAACGGGGATGGCTGCTTTTTCATCCTTATTCCCCCACGATAGTCTTTTCCTGCTGCTTTCTATAATACTCATATTTACGGCAATCGGGGGATCCTTTATAAAACCCAGCGTTTTAGGGACAGTGGCTCTATCGTCCTCTGCCGAGACAAAATCTTTAGGTTACGCGCTCTATTACACTCTAGTTAACATTGGCGGGGCCGTTGGTCCTTTTATTGCATTTTTCGTGCGTAATTCCGTAGGCATACAGTTCGTTTACGTGGTTTCTTCAGTCAGCTGCGCTTTAATGCTTATAAGCACGCTTATTTTCTACAAAGAACCGCCGGCGGCAAAAGAAGGCAACGTGAGTCTGGGTGAAGTAGTAAAAAACCTGTTCCTGGTGCTTAAAAACTTCAGGTTTATAATATTTCTGCTCATTTTCTCGCTTTACTGGCTGATGTACTGGCAGATATACATTATTATACCTTTTTACATAACAGACTTTATTTCAAAGGATGCGCCTTTTGAGATCATTTCGTCGGTAGGCGCATGGGGAATTATATTCCTACAGCTTATTGTGAACTGGTTTACAAAGAAGATGCCGCCTGTTACAGCAATTATAACCGGTTTCGGCATAGCGGCCCTCTGCTGGCTTATAATAATGATGAATCCCAGCATACCTGTAATAATTGCAGGCTTGATTATCTTTGCAATCGGCGAGATGACGCAGGCTCCGAGGTATTATGAGTACATAGCGGATCTGGCTCCAAAGGGTCAGGCGGCACTTTTCCAGGGATATGCATTTCTGCCGATTGCAATAGGCTGGGCTTTCGGGGGCACACTGGGCGGATGGCTTTATAAGTCGTTTGCAAAGGACGCAAATTCACCGTCCACTATATTCCTGGTTCTCTTTGGCATCGGTGTTTTAGCCGCGGTTCTGATGTTTGTTTATAATTTAGTGATAAAATCCAGGCCAAAAGCAGCTTAATTTTGCTTAGAAGGCCGTTAAAGGATTCGTTATATTGTTAAAAACTTAAGCTTTTCATATTTTTATTATAATGAAAAATATTTTTGAAAATAGACTCGTAAAATGGTTTCTTATTGGTCTTGGCAGCCTTGCAGTGCTGATCATTCTTTTTAATATGATTATCATGCCCTGGTACGTTTCAGGCCGTGAAGTTGTAATACCGAAAGTTGTAGGTATGGATGAAAAACAGGCCGAAAGTTTACTTTCTGATTCAGATCTTGAAGCCGTAGTAGGCGGAGAAAGATACAATGAAAAATTCCCCAAGGGGGCTGTAATATTCCAGAAGCCGGCGGCAGGCGCCACTGTAAAAGAGGGAAGAAGGGTCTTCCTTTTTATCTCAAGCGGAGTTCCTCTGGTTAAGGTACCCTCACTGAAGGGGAGGAATTTAAGAGATGCCAAACTGGCTCTTGAAAGGATTGAGCTTTCACTGGGTGATACCACGATGGTTCAGTCGCAGTCGCCAAGAGGCATTATAATTGACCAGCAGTATTATGAAGGCACAGAGGTTCAGAAAGGTTCAAGAATCAACATTACCTTAAGTGCGGGCCAGCAGACGGCAGGGGTTACGATTCCGGACCTGCTTGGAAAGTCGTTATCAGAGGCCGAGGAGATATTAAAGGAAAACAAGCTGACGCTGGGCAAAGTAAATTATCAGCCCTCGTTCTCGCTTCTGCCTAATACGGTTATCGACCAGTATCCGAGCAAGGACGCCACGGTGCAGGAAGGCGCAACAGTTGACCTGTTTGTGACTAAGAACGTTTCAACGCCTGAGGAAGGAGAAAGTGCAAAATGAAACTGATCTCGCCATCAATACTCAATGCGGATTTTTCGCGGCTTGCCGATGAAGTAGCCCTGGCAGAAAGAGGCGGGGCAGACTGGGTGCATTGCGATATTATGGACGGGCATTTTGTGCCTAATATATCTTTCGGGCCTTTTATTGTAAAGACGGCAAAAAAGATCACAAAGCTGCCATTGGATGTGCATCTTATGATTGAAAACCCGGATCTTTACATTGAGGACTTTCTTAAAAGCGGCGCCGATATTGTAACAGTCCACCAGGAAGCGGTAGTGCACTTAAACCGTACCATTCAGCACATTAAGGGCCTGGGCGCAAGGGCCGGGGTTTCAATTAACCCGTCCACACCGGTCTCAACTTTAAGGGAGATTGCGGAATTTGTGGATATGGTTTTAATCATGTCTGTAAACCCGGGTTTCGGGGGGCAGAGTTTTATTGAATCCTCACTGCGCAAGATCAGGGAAACAGTAAGGCTGCGTGAAGAGATGAACGCGAACTTTTTAATTGAGGTAGACGGAGGCATTTCTTCAGAAAACATTCAGAAAATTTCAGATGCCGGGGCAGACGTTTTTGTGGTAGGCTCTGCTATATTCAAAAGCGGGGATATACCATCTGCTACGGCAGAACTCAAAAATATTGTAAATACAAGGTATGTTTAATTTAATTTATATGGTTTAACATGAGCTTAGTACTAGTTGGCGGTAAAATAGTCACACCTTTTAGAATTATTGAGAAGGGTGCCGTTGTTATTGACGGCAATAAAATATATGAACTTGGCAAGATGAATGACGTTCATATTCCGAATGACAGTGAAGTAATTGATATCAGCGGTAAGATTGTATCTCCGGGGTTTGTTGACCTTCTGGTCCATGGCGGCGTGGGACACGGTTTTACGGACGGATCCTTTGAAGATTTTCAGACAATAAGTGATTACTTCTTAAGGAACGGATCCACAACGATGATGGCTTCACTTTATGCCAAGCCGGAAAAGGAATTACTTGAGAACATCAGGAACCTGGCCGATTATATTTTCAGCCACCCCGAGTCAAACATCAAAGGCATTCACATGGAAGGCCCTTACCTGAACAAGGAATTCAAGGGTGCAATGAATGAGACTTATCTATGGGAACCCACGGTTGAATCGTGGAAGAAGATGTGGGGCGCTTCGCGCGGGCTTATAAAGCTGATGACAATTGCTCCTGAACTGCCCGGTGCAATTGATGTAATGAGAGCAGCTGCAAACGACGGCGTAGTTCTTTCAATAGGGCATTCGATGTCGAATTATGCTGAAATTGAGCTTGCAATAGATAACGGCGCGGCACACGTAACACACATGTTCAACGCCATGAAGCCTATTCACCACAGGCAGCCCGGCGTTGCACTGGCAGCGCTTTTAAGGGACGAGCTGAAAATAGAACTTATTGCAGATACTTACCACGTTCATCCGGCAGTTATGGAATTTCTGCTCAAGGTGAAAAAGCCCGGCGGAATTATACTTATAACAGATTCAATCAAGCCGGGCGGAATGCACGAGGGCGAGGAATTTGAATTTGCAGACCAGAAGGTACGCATCAAGGGCGGAAAGGCAATGCTGGATAACGGCACAATTGCAGGAAGCTCACTTACCTTAAACAAGGCGGTAAAAAATATGATACAGCACGCAGGAGCTAAAATTACTGAGGCTATCAGAATGGCTTCACTAAACGGTGCCAAGGTGCTTAATATTGAAAACCAAAAAGGAATTCTTGCCGCAGGAAAAGACGCCGACCTGGTTGTGCTCAACGACGACTACGAAGTGGAAATGACAATTCTGCAGGGCAGAATAAGTTATCAGAAAACTTCTGAAATCGAAAAATAGACTTACCCTAAAAAGAAGTGACTTAAAGGTCACTTCTTTTTTAATATAATCTTCTGGAGAAAGTGTAAAAGAATGAATACTCAACTTATAAATATTTCATTTCCCGACATATTCAGGCGCTACAGCTCGAAATATAATATCTACAGGGATCTTTATGAGCAGGGACAGCTGGGGCTGGAACTTAGAGGCGTAAATGCTTCTCTTCTGGAGAGGATCCAGAAGATGACGTTTGAAAGAAATGAAATATGCTACAAAAAACTTTCTGATAAGGGGGATTCCGGTGACCTCCTCCTTACGGGCTCAATCGGAACCTTCAGGGAAATTGCAAGAGACACGATATCCTTCGGCAATGAGGACCTGGGGCATAAGATCACCTCGCTTATAAAGAACTACCTGGCTTACGATCACTCGGATTATAAGATTTGTGACAAAACAATTCCGGCCAGTGAAAGCCTGGTTATGGGTATATTAAACGTTACTCCCGATTCATTTTCAGACGGCGGGCGCTACTTTGAACCTGAAAACGCAATTAAGCATGCTAAAGAGATGATCACGGACGGCGTGGACATAATTGATATAGGCGGTGAATCCACACGCCCGGGCTCTGAAAGCGTAAGCGGGGAAGAGGAGTTAAGAAGGGTAATACCCGTAATTGAAAAGATACTGGATTTTGCCCCAGGGACTGTTATATCCGTTGATACCACAAAAATGAATGTCGCCCGTGAAGCCTTAAAACGCGGGGCTAAAATTATTAACGACATAAGCGGACTTACCTTTGAGCCTGAGATTGCACACGCCGTAAAGGAGTTTGATGCATCTCTTGTTGTGATGCATATAAAGGGCCTGCCCCGGGATATGCAGTTAAAGCCATTTTATGAGGACGTGACAAGCGAGGTTTATGATTTCATCTCCTCGAGGGTTACATTTGCAAGGAAAGCCGGCGTTAAGAATATTATTATCGATCCCGGAATCGGTTTCGGCAAAAGGGTTGAGGATAATTACGAGCTCCTGAGGAGGCTGGATGAGTTTAAGGGGATGGGGCTTCCAATTCTTATTGGTGTTTCAAGAAAGGCCTTCCTGGGCAAGACGATGGGCGGCCTTGAGCCTTTGGAGCGCGATACGGCAAGTGTAATTACTGAGGCTCTGTCAATTAGAAACGGGGCCAGGATAATAAGGACGCACAACGTAAAAAATGCCGTCCAGGCAAAGAAAATCTTAAAGTGCTTGTCGAATCCGGAAGACATAAAACTTAATGTTTGATCTCTTTAAAATAGGGTTTGTGCCGGTAACGCTGCTGGACGCGGTGGATATACTTATTGTATCCTTTATTATCTATAAGGTTTATAACATAATTAAGGGGACAATTGCAGCACAGATTTTCATCGGACTTATAATTGTGCTCTTGCTTTCAATTACCGCGCAGGCGGCAAACCTTAAGGCATTGGGATACCTGCTGAAGCTGGTTTCGGACACGTGGGTCATTGCTTTTATAATCCTTTTCCAGCCCGAGATCAGGCGGCTGCTGCTGTTAATAGGGCGTAACCCTTTTATAAAGGTATTTATCAGGAGCGATGAAAAGACGATAGCACACATGCTGACCGATGCCGTCTTTGAGCTTTCGCAGCTCCAGCACGGGGCGCTTATAGTTGTAATTAAATCTACAGGCATTAAGACTTTCGTTGAGTCGGGTGAAATACTGAATGCAAAGGTAAATAAGAACCTGATTAAATCGATTTTCTATCCGAGGTCACCACTGCATGACGGCGCAATAATCATAAAGAACGACATTATTGAAGCCGCGAGGTGCACACTTCCTCTTTCAAGCGTAACGAGCATTGACGGGCAATCGCTGGGTATGAGGCACAGGGCAGGCCTGGGGATTACGGAGCAGGCTGACGTTTTAAGCATAATTGTATCCGAAGAAACCGGCAGCATCTCTCTTGCCGAGGACGGGAAATTAAAGCGCGGACTTTCAAAAGAAGCCCTGAGGGAAAAGCTTTCCTTTGCATTAAAAGGGCAGAAGTCGAAAGGCGCCCGCAAGTCTCTTAAACATTAAGCCGGCTTAGAAAATGACGTGTGCCGTTATACCTTTTTATAATGAAAGAAATACTATCCGTGAAATTATTGAGCGGACGCTGCCGTATGTAGATAAAATCATTCTTGTTGATGACGGCTCTACAGACGGTACGGCGGACATGGTTGAGGAAAGTGAAAGGGTTCTCCTGATAAGGAACAAGGTCAACTCGGGCAAGGGCTATGCGGTTAATATGGGATTTTTTAAGAGCATAGAATTGGGAAGCCGGGTTACAGTTACTCTGGATGCCGATCTGCAGCACGACCCGGGGTGCATACCTGATTTTCTCTCCCAAACAGAATCTTATGACATTGTTATAGGCAACCGCTTAGGCGACCTTTCAACAATGCCGAAGCACAGGATTTTAAGCAACCTCTTAACGTCATTTTTCTTAAGCAAAAAGACGGGTGTTAAAATTCTTGACAGTCAGAGCGGCTTCAGGGCGTACAGGACTGAAGTGCTGCACAAAATAATACCGGGTTACAAGGGCTTTGAGGCTGAAAGTGAAATACTTGTAAACGCCTCGAGAGAAAACTGCACAATAGGGTTTGTAGACATTCCGACCATATATGCCGGAGAAAAGAGTAAAATGAGGGCTTTGCAGGCAATTTCCGGTTTTATTAAAGTACTTTTTATGTGAGAGATTTCTTTTAACTTGTTGAATAAAGGGATCCGGGCCACACAATATGACAAAATCCAAGGGACTTAGGCGCGATACGCCTTTTTCTGTCTCGGCATCAATAATCCTCAGCAGAAAGTACAATGATGCCAGGAAAAAGACCGAGAGATTTCTTGATGAGGCAACGGTCAAAAATCTTCATTCCTTAAGAATTGCCATAAGGAGGCTCAGGTATTCCCTGGAAAATTTTGAGGTTTGTTTCAGCAGGAAGTTATTCGAGAAGAATATTGAATATCTGAAAAGCCTGCAGGACTTAATCGGCATCGGGCGCGACCTTGATATGCTGAAGGAGAACCTGGATAACCTGGAGCCCGAGTGCGGCATAAAGATTCCGGAAGAAATTAATGAGTGCATTGATGCCAAAAAGGGCAAAAACCTGCAGGAAATTAAGCTGGAGTTTTTGAAATTCCTTCATAATAAAGATGCGAGGCATTTTTTTACAGCAAAATAGGAGGATTGAAAAGATGAAACTGAGATATTTTTCGCATTCCGCGTGCCAGATTACGACGGATAGCGGGAAAACGATACTGATTGATCCTTTTCTGGATGAAAACCCTACCTCTCCTGTAAAGTCTAAGGATCTAAAACCCGACTACATAATTCTTACGCATGCCCACGGCGACCACTTAGGTGACGCGATGAAAATTGCAGAAGGGAGCAAGCCCTTATTTATCTGTGTCTTTGAGCTTTCAAATTATCTTTCTGCCAAGGGGTACAAGACTCACGGCATGAGCATCGGGGGCGGGCACAATTTTGATTTCGGGCGGGTGAAGTTTACGATTGCGCACCACGGCTCAAGCGCTCCCGACGGCACGTACTGCGGCGAGCCTGCAGGGGTACTTCTTTTTATTGACGGGAAGACCTTATATCACACGGGTGACACGGCCTTGTTCTATGATATGAAACTGATCGGAGAGATGAACCCGGTAGATGTAATGCTTCTTCCTATAGGTGACAATTTTACTATGGACGTCAGGGACGCTGTTAAGGCGGTTGAGCTAACGAATCCGAAAGTGGCAATTCCGATCCATTACAAGACATTTCCTCTAATTGAGGCCGATCCGAGGGAGTTTAAGAGGAAGCTGGAAGAGAAGGGCAAGGAGTGCCGCATACTGGAATTCGGGCAGGAGATGGCGGTTTAGCCTTCCTTTTTATTTAATTCCGGAACAATTTCGCCGCTTTTTGCTGTTAAGTTTACTTAAGGGCACCGGCGAAATATAATTACACATAAAAGGATTTCCTTATTTTGATAAATATGTGTAACTTAGGGGCATTATTTATCAAAACTGGGCTGTATTCATTTTAATTCTTGCGAATTTGAATTCAATTAAAGATTAATGGCAAAAGTAATATCAATAGCGAATCAGAAGGGCGGCGTAGGTAAAACTACCACTGCAATCAATTTATCTGCCTCAATTGCTGCGGCTGAAAATAAGACCTTATTAATAGACATTGATCCGCAGGCAAATTCCACCTCAGGCCTGGGTTACGATGGAAATAATAAATCGGTTTATGATGTGCTCGTCGGCCAGGATGACATCAGCAACTGCATTACAAATACTTATATGCCTTTTCTGGACCTCCTGCCTTCGACAATTAACCTTGTAGGAGCCGAAGTTGAGCTCATTAATGTTGATGTAAGGGAATCCATACTGAAAAAAGCGATTGCAACGATAGAGGAGAGGTACGATTACGTTTTTATAGACTGTCCTCCATCATTGAGCATACTGACTTTGAATTCATTGACCGCTTCAAATTCAGTTTTAATTCCGGTTCAGTGTGAATATTTCGCCCTGGAGGGTTTAGGGCAGCTGTTAAATACTATCAACATCGTAAAGAAGCACTTTAATCCTAATCTGATGATTGAAGGAGTACTTCTGACCATGTTTGATACGCGCCTAAGGCTTTCTCATCAGGTTGCCGAAGAAGTAAAAAAATACTTTGGGAATAAGGTATTTGATACTGTAATTCAAAGAAATGTCAGAATTTCTGAAGCTCCAAGTCATGCCAAGCCGGTTATACTCTACGATGCAGTTTCGGCAGGCGCCCAAAATTACATTGGCTTAGCTTCAGAACTGATGAAAAGAAACTTAGTAGAAAATTCACAACAAGATAAAGTAAATGAGTAATAATAAGTTCAGACCAGGCCTCGGCAGAGGTTTAGATGCTTTAATATCACCAAATTTACAGAACAACAACAACAATAATCTAACAGTCCCGGCAAGCGACATAAAGCCAGACGACGGGCAGGGTGTGGATGTACTGGCAAAGCTTCCTTTAAGCTCAATTTCGCCTAACCCTTACCAGCCAAGAATTGAATTTGACCCGGCGGCGCTGGAAGAATTAAAGAAATCCATTCTTGCAAACGGCCTCATACAGCCTGTTACTGTAAGGAGAACCGGGCCTCAGAAGTACGAACTGATTTCAGGTGAAAGAAGGTTCAGGGCCTGCGGTGAGATAGGCTACAAGGAAATTCCCGCATACATCATCAAGGTTGATACAAAAGAAGCAATGCTTGCCCTGGCTCTCATTGAGAATATTCAAAGAGAAAAGCTTAATGCAATTGAAGTTGCACAGGCTTACAAGCGCCTTATGGATGAATGCAGTTTAACACAGGAAGAAATTTCGGAGCAGGTGGGAAAAGACCGCTCCACAATTACAAACTCGATCAGGCTTCTTAAGCTGCCGAAGGAAATTCAGGACAGCCTAATAAAAGAGGAAATAAGTCCGGGTCATGCCCGTGCATTAATCAATCTGCCCAATGAAGCATTCCAGCTCGAGCTGTTAAAAAAGATTATAAAGGAAAACCTTACAGTACGCAAGGTTGAGGAACTGGTTAAGCAGTTAGCCTTAGGCGGGCAGGCTGCAAAGAAGCCAAAGGCAGGAAGCCAGGGCGTGGTGCAGTCAGTTTCGCAGAGGGATTTTGAGGACCGCCTAAGAAGAATTTTCGGCACAAAAGTTTCCTGCAAACAAAAACAGGATGGAACTGGTGAGATAGTCATCGATTTCTATTCAAAGGATGAACTTGAACGTTTATATGAGATGTTTGAGATAATTGGCAAAATGTATAATTAAAATATTCCTGTTTCTCTTGCTGATGTCTGCTGCGGGCTATAGCCAGACGGCAGACACCTCGAATGCCACAACTCCGGCCAAGAAAGATACACTTGTCTACAGGATGCATAAGTCCCCTTTGAGCGCCGTATTAAGGAGCGCTATATTGCCGGGGCTCGGGCAGATCTATAACGAGTCGTACTGGAAAGTGCCTGTAGTATGGGGATTTCTGGGTTATTACGGCTATGAATGGGTAAGGCAGAACAACAACTATCACACTTACGCCACACAGTACAAGGATGCACTTGCAGGCCTCAGGCAGGGGAATGCCGAGAGTTATAAGCGTGTGAGGGATTTCTACCGCGATCAGAGGGATCTTTTTGCCATCTACATGGGAATAGCCTACGCCTTAAACCTTCTGGATGCATACGTGGATGCCCAGCTTTTTGATTTCAGTGTGGATGAGGACCCGGTTTCGAAAGTCTCCAGGCTGAATTTGCGTGTTAATTTTTAGCTGATTAAAATACTCATATAGAGTTAAACCTTCCTTGCTTCTTATGCGTCTAAATCATTAAGCGGTCCGGGTAAAAGATTTTTATGTAAGAGGAAGACCATGAAAAACGTTATAACTTGTAAAAACTGCAGCGGAGAAAACCCCTATTTCAGCCTTATATGCGGAAACTGCAGAGCATACTTAAGGGACAGGGTTGTAAACATAGATCTATGGAAGACGGTAGGCGGGCTTATTGAATCGCCCGTAAAAGCGTTTTCAGACATCATACACGCAGAGCACAAAAATTTTATTTTCCTTTTATCATTCCTGATCGGGATTAAGTTTTTTATAAATGCTCTTATTTTATCTGAGCCCGTATTCAAAGGGACGCAGGTATTTTCGCACGTAGTTGCGGTTTTCTTTAGTTCAATAGGAGCCGTTCTTTTAATTGCAGCCATCTTCTCGCTTCTGTTTACTTCATTTACCAAAGCCTTCAGTGTAAAGACAAGATACAAGGATAACTTTTCATTTTTCATTTACAGTCAGATCCCCCACGTGTTTGCGCTGGTATTTTTATTTCCGGTGGAACTGGTTTTGTTCGGGGGATTTCTATTCTCAAGCAACCCCTCGCCTTTTTTATTAAAGCCCACGCCGGCATACACAATGGCCGCAATGGAAGGGATAATGTTTCTGTGGTCGTTAGTCTTAGGCTTCTGGGCCGTTTATGCGGCTACGAGGGCTAAGATGTATTCTCTTATGGTTACGCTCTTATATAACATTATTACCGCTGGTGTAGTTTTAGCTATTGCGGCGGCGTTTAGTTATTAAATTGTTTTGCGATACAGAGGATCGGGGGCTAAAGCCCCTACGTGGGGATGGATTATTCCGTTACCCCGAGCTAAAGCTCGGGGCTAGTCATAAAACAAATTCGAAAAATCATCCCTGAAGGTGTGAGCTATTCAACGCGGAGAATTCCCGCAGAACGGGTTGATGTTTCCTTCCATTATAAGTATTTTAATGGGCATTGCAATTATTTTTCTTTAATTGTCCAATTGTAAAAATATCATTCATAAATTGAAGAAATATTATGAAAACATTACTGGAAAAAGAAAAAGAGCTGTTCCTTCCTACCTATAACCGCATTCCAATTGAAATTTCACGCGGCGAAGGAGTCTATCTTATTGATTCCAAGGGCGACAGGTACCTGGATTTCTTCTCCGGCCTTGCAGTAAATGCACTGGGCTATGCTCATCCCAAAATTGTTGAAGCCGTATGCAGCCAGATCGGAAAGTTCGGGCACCTTTCAAATAATTTCATTACGGATGTACAGGTTGAGTTTACTGAGAAGTTATTAAAGTATTCAAAAATGACGCGCGCCTTTCTTGCCAACAGCGGCACTGAGGCTATTGAAGGGACAATTAAGCTTATCAGGCTCAAAATGGGTTCCGATAAGAAGATATTTTCTCTTACCAATTCATTCCACGGCAGGACCTATGGCGCAATGACGCTTACTGCAAGGGAAAAGTACCAGAAGGGTTTTGAACCGCTTGTACCCAATGTGGGCCACATTGAATTCAATAACGTTAAGGACCTGGAAAAGAAAGCGGGCAAGGATACTGCTGCCATCATATTCGAATTCATACAGGGTGAAGGCGGAATTAACGAGGTCTCAGAAGAGTTCATACGCAAGGTCGTAGAGCTGAGAGACAAGTACGGGTTCATATTTGTTGCCGATGCAATTCAGGACGGAATTGGAAGAAGCGGCAAGGCGTTCGTGCATGAATATTACGGCGTGGAGCCGGATATAATTGTAACTGCCAAGGCTATTGGAGGAGGTCTTCCTTTGGGAGCGTTCCTTACAACCGACAGGCTTAAGGATGTGTTTACAGCGGGCAAGCACGGCACAACATTCGGCGGAAACCCGGTGAGCTGCGCCGCGGGTAAGGTTGTTCTTGAAGAGGTCTTTGAGCACGGACTTCTGGAGAAGGTTTATGAGAATGGAAATTACTTCAAGGCGGAGCTTAATAAATTAAAAGAGGAATTGCCCGGCGACATTAAAGACGTAAGGGGCAAAGGCTATATGCTTGGTGTGGAGCTTTATTACGAGGCTTCCCCGGTAGTTAAAGCCATGAGGGAGAGGAAAGTGCTTTCCAACGCTACAAACGTTAACGTGATAAGAATTCTGCCTCCTCTTATTGCAACAAAAGAAAACATAGATTTATATTTAAGCGTTCTAAAAGACGCAATTAAAAACAAGTAGAGAAGAACTTTTATAATGGAAATTAACACAGACGTACTGATTATTGGAAGCGGAATTGCCGGGCTTTATGCGGCGCTTAAAGTTGATGAACATTTCCGTGTTGTTATTGTTACTAAAAAGAGCAAGGCCGAATCGAACACTAACCTTGCACAGGGCGGTATTGCCTCTGTTATCGATTCAAAGGATTCTTACGAAAAGCATATTGAAGACACTTTAATTGCAGGAGCGGGACTCTGCAAGAAAGAGGCCGTGGAAATTCTGGTTACAGAAGGCCCGAAGAGAATTCATGATCTAATAGATATTGGCGCTAAGTTTACGCTCAAGGACGGCAAGCTGGACCTTGCAAAAGAAGGAGGCCACTCGGCACACAGGATTGTGCACGCAGCTGACCTTACGGGCGCCGAGGTTGAAAGGGCTCTGATTGAAGCCATCACTTCGCGCAAGAATATTACGCTCTTGGAAAACCACATTGCAATTGACCTCATAACCGAGCACAACGTTTACCAGTTAAAGGAGCAGGAGATAAATAACCGTCACTGCTGGGGTGCATACGTGCTGGATGTAAAAAGCAGGGAGGTCAAGACAATTACGGCACAGAAGACACTGCTGGCTACAGGCGGACTGGGGCAGGTTTACCTGCACACGACAAATCCGTTGATTGCAACGGGCGACGGCTTTGCAATTGCATACCGTGCAGGCGCAAAAATTGGAAATATGGAGTTCATACAGTTCCATCCGACTTCATTTTACCATTCATCTGACTATGGCAATGTCTCCAAGCCCGCATTCCTTATATCTGAAGCCGTAAGGGGTTTCGGAGGGATTTTAAGGACAAAGGACGGGCAGGAGTTCATGTATAAGTACGACTCCAGGAAAGAGCTTGCTCCGCGCGACATTGTTGCACGCGCAATAGACAATGAGCTGAAGAAACGGGGCGACGAGCATGTTTACCTGGATATCACGCATAAGGACAAGGATCAGATTAAAGAGCATTTTCCGCACATCTATAAAAACTGCCTTGAGGCAGGGATAGACATTTCAAAGGATTACATCCCCGTTGTTCCGGCAGCGCACTATGCATGCGGAGGCGTTGTAGTGGATACGTGCGGGAGGGCATCGTTAAAGAACCTTTATGCATGCGGTGAAGTATCTATGACGGGCGTGCACGGTGCAAACCGCCTTGCAAGCAACTCTCTTTTGGAAGCACTAGTATTTTCTTTCAGGGCCGCAATGGATATGAATGCAACGATAGACAAAGAGCCTTCAAAGATACCTCAGATACCGTTGTGGGATGATTCGGGCACGCTGACTCATGATGAGATGATAATGATTACTCACAGCATTAAAGAGGTTAAGCAGGTGATGTGGGATTACGTTGGGATTGTAAGATCCAACCTCAGGCTGGACAGAGCCTTTCACCGCATACACAACCTGTACCTTGAAATTGAGGATATGTATAAGAAAGCCAGGGTATTCGAATCGATACTTGAATTAAGAGACCTGATTACGTGTTCGCACATGATAATCAAGTCGGCCAAAATGAGAAAAGAAAGCCGCGGTCTTCATTATACGCTCGATTACTTAAAGCAGTCGGAAGAGCTTCACGATACAATAATTCAGAACAGGATCCTTTAAGGGACCCTGTTCTTTATGTTTACAGGTTTTTCATAAAGTCTATCAGTGCCCCGTAACGGATGCCGCGTCCCGAGACTATGAGGCCTTCTGCGGGCAGGAGTTTCAGGATGTTCTTCAGGATGAGTGTTCCTGAATAGATTACGTCCTCGCGGCCTTTCATTATTTCAGGATATAGTTCTAGGATTTTTTGGCTTTGGACTTTTGAGAAATCCACTGCCATTTGGTTTATGTCCCCAAGGGTTAAAACCGAGTTTTCAACCTTATCCTCGTCGTAGTGCTGAAGCCCCTGCCTTACACAGGAGAGTGATGTAGGAGTGCCTGCAACGGCAACGACAGAAAAGCCTTTGGGGAATTTATCTTTCAGCTCAAGGAATCTTTCCTCAATTGCGCGCTCGAGCTCCATAGTTTCCTCTTGCAGCGGGGGATCGTGCCTGAGGTGTTTTTCCGTAAAGCTCACCACGCCTCCCAGGAAGCTTTTGCTGAAGAGAATGTTTTCCCTGCTGCCGTAGATAATTTCCGTACTTCCGCCGCCGACGTCTATTACGACGTACTTTTCAGCCTCAACGGCAGAAGTTGCGCCGAGGAAAGAAAGCCTGGCCTCTTCCTGGCCGCTAATGACCGAAATATCGATCCCGTACTTATCATGAACCCGTGAGATAATATCCTTACTGTTTGAGGCAAGGCGCATTGCGCTTGTTGCCTTAGCAATTACATGGCTGCAGTTTTGGGATTTTATGATGGAGGAGTATTCATCCATTACATCCATCATGGCCTTGATCCTGTCGCTGGAGATTGGTCCCCCGGGTGTAAGCCCTTTACCTATTCTGGGCATTCTGTACATATTTACGAGGGGTTTAATTTTTCCATCTATTGTGTTTATATTTGAAACAAGCAATAAAATGGTATTTGTACCTATATCAATAGAAGCAATATTCATATATTTTTCATATTTTTGCAAAAAGGATATTCAATTTATGCAAAACCTAAACAAAATTTCTAAAATATTTTTATATGTTTGTACTTTAAGCGGTATTTTATGGTTCGGTGGTTACCTCTCAAGAATTCTTCTCACCTATCAGCTTTTTGAGCCCAGGGATTTCGTATTAAAGAGTTATGTAACTGACCAGAATTTAGGGGGAATCTTCTATACATTAAACAGTTCGGTTACCTTCACGCTTATTCTTTACCTGGTATTTTTATTATCATTTATTTTATTTATTTCAACCTCCGGGATCAAGCTCAAAGAGGAAGGATGGCTTTTTGTAATTCTTCTTATAGTAGTAATTACTGCTCCTTTTGAACTTTATTTAATGACGCTGGATTACCAGATAGCGACCAAAGTATTCTATTCGGCTTTTGTACCAAAGGATATACTGGCAATTTACATTAAAAGGATGAAGCTGTTAAGCAGTTTCCCATTGATCGAAATTTTTTCCTATTGCGCGATTTTATTTTTAATAATATTTAAACCGCTCAGAATGAAAAAAGTTAAATGAATATAAAAGAAAAAGAATTTGAAGAGATATTAAAAGACCTTAAGGCGCTGGCCGGAGAGCTTGGCGCCACCGTCCGTTTTGAAAAAGGGGATTTCAAGGGGGGCTACTGCCTCTTAAAGGAGTCGAAGGTTATAGTAATAAACAGGATGGCGAACCAGCAGCGCAAGGCCATGATATTATCGGCGGCGCTGAAGGAGCTGGGGATTGACCAGATATATCTGACCCCCAGGCTTCGCGAGGTTATAGACGAAATGAACGAGGCAAAATGAGAATTCTTGTGCTCAACGGGCCGAATCTGAACCTCCTTGGGATGAGGGATAAGGATCATTACGGAACATTGACCCTGGAGGAAATTGAGAAGGTTGTAAGGGAAAAGTATCCAGAGGAACAGTTTGAATTTTTCCAGTCCAACCACGAAGGGGGGCTGATTGACAGGATTCAGCAGGCATCCGGGGATTTTGACGCACTTATAATTAACCCGGGCGGCTATGCGCACACCTCTGTAGCCATAAAGGATGCACTGACCGAATGTAAAATACCCAAAATTGAAGTTCATCTTTCAAACCTATCGGGAAGGGATGATTTCCGGCAGGTGCTGATTACGGCAACCTCGTGCAACGGGTATGTATCGGGATTTAAGGAAAAGGGTTATCTGGCTGCAGTATACCTCATAAAAGAGATTTTAAGCAATAAGTAAAACAGGATAAGACAAAATGATTAAGGCAGTAATATTTGATCTGGATAATACGCTGGTAGATTTCATGAAGATGAAAAGAAGAGCAATTGAGGCAGCGATTCCCGCAATGATAGATGCAGGCCTGGACATGACAATTGAAGAGGCAAACAAGAAGATAAATGAAATTTATCTTGAGCAGGGAATTGAGTACCAGCATGTTTTTGACCTTTTCCTGCAGAAAGCAATTAACAGGGTAGATAACAAGATACTGGCTTCAGGCATTGTTGCCTACAGGCGGGCCAGGGAAGCCGAACTGACGCCTTATCCTCACGTTTATTCCACCTTAATTCAGCTTTCAAAGATGGGCTTAAAGCTGGGCATTGTTTCGGATGCCCCGGTAAAAGAGGCCTGGCTGAGGCTGGCAACGCTGAATTTCCACAACTTCTTTGATGCTGTTGTGACTTTTGATGAGACAGGCGAAAGAAAACCGAGTCCCGTGCCTTTCAGGGCGGTACTCTTTAAGCTGGATACAAATCCTGAAGAATCAATAATGGTAGGCGACTGGGTTGAGAGGGATATTGTTGGGGCCTCGCAGCTCGGGATGAAGACCGCATTTGCAAAATACGGTGATACATTCAACAATCAGGCTAACATAGCCGACTTTGAGCTGAACGATATAAGTGATCTTATTCCGATTATCAGGGAGTTAAACAGCGTTCAAGTCTGAAAAACCGGTACAAGACTTCATAAAATAGTTCATTTCAAGCCGTTTATCTTGATACTTTATAATGAATTAGTTATTTTGGACTTTGTTTTTCACAGGGTTTAAATTGAAAGAACTCGGAATAAAGAAGCTATACTATTCAATAAGTGAAGTAAGTAAAATTACAGGCTTGGAGCAGTACGTCTTAAGGTATTGGGAGAACGAATTTGAGGACTTAAAACCCTCGAAAAACAGGGCAGGCAACAGGATATACACAAATAAGGATATTCAGGTAATCCTAAGGATCAAAAAGCTTCTGAAGGAAGAGAAGTACACGATAGAGGGAGCCAAAAAGAATCTTAAGGAAGTTGAGCCTGAAGTGCCGCAGCAGGCCGATCCGGCGCCTGAAGTGAAGGTTGAGGAGAGCGAGGCAGAAATAAAAGTAAAAAAAGTTGAAGAAGATATGCCTGCAATAAAAAGAGACCTTGAACTATTACGGAATTTTTTGATATATTTACAGAGTAAGTTATAATTATTAAAAATTAAAATAATTATAAAAATCGGAACGTGGCGCAGCCCGGTAGCGTACTTGAATGGGGTTCAAGGGGTCGCGGGTTCAAATCCCGCCGTTCCGACACAAAAAGCCCGGAAGTGAAAATTTCCGGGCTTTCTTTTTATATTCTGAGGTGTGCGGTGTTGTCAGCCCCTCGGGGGCTGCACTCCGGGATTGGATTATAAATCATTTATACTAAACTCCAGATACCACGTTATTTTATGCACATCATTTTTTTAATTGTATGATAAAACCATTTATTGTCCAAAGAATGTGCACGAATCTGGTATAAATAAACTCCGGACTTTAATAAATCAGAACTAATAAATATTTCATGGAATCCTGATTGCTCACGACCATTGACCGGGGTTTCCACAAGTTCTCCCAGTATATTATATACATCAACCTTCACATAACTTTCAACCGGCAGAGAATAGTCGATGATTGTACCTGCATTAAACGGATTGGGAAAGTTTTGTTGAATTTGATATTCACCGGGTGTTATTGGATTTAGTTCAATCGGGTTTTGTCCTTTTAGAAATATTGGCTGGGTCCAGGCCATTTGCCCATTCTTATTAGATATTTCAGTACGCACATACGACTCGTCGCCATATATCTGGTAAATGGCTGATTTACCTTCAGTCTTCGCTAATACTTTCCCATTCATACCGATGAACTTAATTTGATCCCCATTAACGCTTGAAATGGAAATTGTTTTTCCATCAAAGCGAATATATGAAAGTTCAATACCAGAGGAGGAGTAAAAATCACCTCTTCTCATAGCTGACAATATACTGTCCTGCAGCAGTGAAAGAGCATGTACCTGAATCCAGCCATGTCCAACATGCACCAGCTCATGCATATCATCACTAGCTACTCCATAGATTACTTTATTGCCGGAAAGTAAACTATCCCACAATGCTAAATATTCCTGAATTCTTTCTGGTTCTGTAGAAGTATTATAAATCTCCATATATTTCAGGTCAGGAATTGAATAAATATCATTAAAGTAACATCTTGTTGGGGCCCAGAGGGGATGATTCAGGATGGAGATCCCATTTTGAGCTTTTACGGCAGAAATGGCCATTCTTAAATAATTGCCTACGGGAGTAATTATTTCAGAAATACCGATCCCGTTTACATGTTTTGAAAAGGTAATTTCTTCTCCATTAATAAGTAAGAAATCGGGTCTGTTATATTGTGAAACGGGGGTAATATAATTATAGTCACTAATTACAAGGAAGTCGTAATTATTACTTCTATAAATTTCAATTGTTGGACCTGGGGAAAACACACCATCACTATTCGTGGTATGGGTGTGGGTATTGCCCTTAAACCATTTGCCTTGTGCATTCAGGGTGCCCATTAA
>JAAXKN010000051.1 GCA_025612375.1 Ignavibacteria bacterium | reverse complement strand
AACAGGTGGCAGGTTTTCATGGCCCTGGGTGGCTGGTTTTGATGGCCCTTGACATGTCACTTGTTTCAGGTCCAAAAGCGTTCCTCACTCAGGGCCATAAGTGTTCCCCAGGCGAATGCTGACGACAATTAAAATTACCGCCCAACGACAATTTTTTTTACCGGGGAAAATAATCATCGTTTGAAGGCGGATTTAATATAATTGTCTCCCTTTTTAATTTTTCATTTTTAATTGCCCTCATCATGTCGCAGCTTCGCAGCTCCGGGGTGTGGGGGGACATACCGTTTTCTACACACAAAGCGCTCCTCCGGAGCTTGTAATACGCGTAATTCCACCTGGCTAGCTTTCACCTTATTCTGCCCTTACTTTTTAATTTTTCATCGCGCTAATAATGTTTTTTAATAATGCCAATTTTGTTTAATTTCAAACAAGTTTATTTATGGATGTGGGCAATTATTGGGAGGAAATGATAATAAATGTCGCAAATCAAAGGCATCAACTTATAGGTTGATTTTATGAAATTTATTAGTATATTTGAATTAGAAAACCAAAGTCTGTTTGCGGTTAAGTACAATGGCGACCCGGAAAATATTTTTACTACACTCTTTGATCGGTGGCAGGACATTGAATATTTAGAAGAATTTTTCAACAAGAATCTAGATGATTTAACAAGAGGATTTTATAGGAATTTTTCAGTTGAAGAAGCTTTATTTAGGACCCGTCAAGATGCTAAAGAGCTTGAAAAGCAATTTTTAAAAATAAAAAATGGAGAACCTGACGCCAAATCAGTAAACAGCTTTTTTAGACCACTCGTTAATGCTGCATATAAAGCTGCTGATTTGCAAAAAACTAAAGCATATGGTGTACTTGAAAGAAGCTGGATCCGTTTATATGCTATAAAGGTATCTGATAACTGTTTCATAGTTACTGGTGGCGCAATCAAACTTACACACCGAATGGAAGAAAGAACTCATACACAAGAAGAATTAGATAAATTAGACAGATGCAGGGATTTCCTTCGTAGTCATGGAATTTTTGATTATGAAGGATTAAAAGATATATAAATAGAAAGTATATTAAAATGGAAAATATTAAAGAGAAATTAAGTAAACTGGTCTCTAAAGAACCTTCCAATTGGGTTCAAAAGGCAGAGTGGCGCGTTTCTAACGAAGGATGGTTAGATAATTCTGCAAAGATTGCGTTTAAAATATTGAGGGCAATCAGAGAACAGAAGATCAGCCAAAAAGAATTAGCAGATAGATTAAACGTTTCTCCTCAGCATATTAGTAAAATTGTGAAGGGCTATGAAAACTTTACATTGGAAACGTTGGATAAAATTGAGAAAGTCTTGGGTATTAGTTTAATCGAAGTACCTGGATTTCAGACAGTTGCTCAATTCAAAATCCCATCAGGTGAATTACTTTGGGGAAATTATACTAAGAAAGCAGTTACACCATTTGGGAAATATGACTATAGCAACCCTCCATATAATACTATGCAGGAATCTGCTGAAGAAAATCAATTAAAAGAAGCTGCCTAAATGGAAAAGAATAAACCTATACGTTTTCAACTTCGTCAAATTACTACTGAACAATTCGCGGTTATAGGTGAACCGCCAACGGAAGAGACTATTAATGTAAGTACCAGATCAAACTTCCGTTATTCAGATGATAAGCCGGCTTTAGGCGTTTTCGTTGAATTACGATTTAATGAAAAAGATACCCCATTTCTTTTAATTGAAGCGGGTTGTCATTTTGAAATTGAAGAATCAGATTGGGAATCATTGAAGGATAGGGAAAATAATACGATTAGACTACCAAAAGATTTTGCAGTTCACTTGCTTATGCTGACCATTGGTACAATACGCGGCATTTTACATGCTAAAACTGAAAATACTCCTTTAAATAAATTTTTTGTTCCGTTACTAAATGTTTTACAAATGGTAAATTCAGATATAATTTTGGATAATACTAGTATACCAGATGATAAATAATTTTCTGAAGTTAGTAATCGTTTATTAAATTATATCTTTCGTACTCAGTAAACCACCTGTCACCTGTTTCAGGTCCCAAAGTGTTCCTCAGTTAGGGCCATTAGTATTCCCTAGGCAGAAGGTTGAAGACAATTAAAATTACCGCCCAACGACAATTATTTTTACCGTGGAAATAATTGCCGCTGAAGGGCGGTGTGTGCACAAATTGCATTCCTTTTTAATTTTTCATTTTTAATTGCCCTCATCATGTCGCAGCTCCGCAGCTCCGGGGTGTGGGTGGGACATGCCGTTTTCTACAAACAAAGCGCTCCTCCGGAGCTTGTAATACGCGTAATCCCATCTGGTCAACTTTCATTTATTGTCAATCCGGAAGATCAGAAAACACCCCTTTTCCCATTTTTTCATATAATTCATCATTCATCATTCAAAATTCAACATTCCTCTTCCTCTTCCCTCATTCAAAATTCAAAATTCAACATTCCTCTTTCCTCTTCCTTCATTCAGCATTCAACATTCAAAATTCAACATTCCTCCTCCCCCTTCCTTCATTCAAAATTCAAAATTCAAAATTCAACATTCCCCCTCCCCCTTCCTTCATTCAACATTCAAAATTCAAAATTCAACATTCCTCCTCCCCCTTCCTCCATTCAACATTCAAAATTCAAAATTCAACATTCTTCTTCCCCCTCCCCGTCGAACGTCGAACGTAGAACGTCGAACCTGTCATTATTTCCCTTGCACCGTAATTTATTTTTTGTCAATTTCGGATACATTATTTTCGTTCCGTTATAAAAGATGAGGCATTTCATGAAAGAAAAGATTAATTCCTATAAATACAGCTTAATCTATATACTGCTCATAATTGCATTTGTGTTTATATCGTTAATGGTTTTCTATAATGATATAGGAGTCCCGTTCATTGATGCTAAGTCGCTTCATCTGCGTTCAAAATTGTACGCCCTGTTTGATGTCCTTTGCTTTGTTGTACTATATATATCTGTGGGTAAAAGAAAATATATATTCTTTATCTCCCTTCTGTTATTCCAATTTTTCATAATTGCAAATCTGATGTACTACCGCACGTATGAAACAATCGCCTCAATCTACGTCATCGGCCAGTTTAATAATTTAGATGGACTAAGCGGTAGTATCTTGAACTCTTTCAGGATGATTGATTCTTTCCTTATTTCAATCCCGCTGCTGCTGGTAATCCTGTACTATTCGGTCATAAAAGGGAAGAGACGTGAGCTGAATTCTAAATACCGCTGGTACCCGGTTCTATTTATATTGGCTATTTTTTTCATAACTGTAATTCCCGATATCTATCCGAAAAAAATGCCGAATGGCGCTTATATCTCTAAACTGGAAGTATTCGAAGCCGATCCTAATGAAGGCTGCGTAACTTTCAGCCCTGTTATTTATGGGGGATGGGAACTAAAGAATATGTTCGCTTCCGATAAGATCAATAAGGAAGATTATAAGGAAATAAATAATTGGCTGAAGGATCATAATAAGTATACTGATAATATGACCAATAGCAGCTTTAATAAAAAGAATGTTATCTTAATAATAGTTGAATCTTTGGAATCATGGCCGGTAAATAGAACAGTCGATAATATCGAAATTACTCCCAATTTAAACAAAATGCTTAAAGAGGGAAGGAATGTGTTTGCTCCTAATGTGCTGCCCCAGACTAAAGATGGACGCTCAAGCGATACTCAGATAATGGTGAATACAGGATTGCTGCCTGTTAATAAAGGCTCCATATTCTGCCGCTACCCGCTTAATAATTATCTTTCTATCCCTGAAATCCTTAAAAAAGATTATGGATATTATTGCGCTACTGTAATAGGGACAAAACCTTCATTCTGGAACCAGGGAAGTATTAACCCTTCATTGGGCTACGATACTCTGTTTTCGGAAAGTAATCTGAAAATGGATGATATAGAAGGAATGGGATTAAGCGATGTTTCCATTTTTAACCAGTCAGTTAAAATAATTGATAAACTGAAAAATCCATTCCTTCTCGAAATCGTAACCTTAAGCAGCCATACACCATTTAAATTGTCTGAAAATAAAAAAAGAATTAAGTTCGGCCAAAATATTCCCGTCGAATTAAGCGATTACTTAACGAGTATTAACTATACGGATTATGCAATCGGATCTTTTATTAATGAACTGAAGAAACGTTCTTTATATGATAATTCTGTTATAATAATTGTTGGCGATCACGAGGCCCTTCCAAAGGATGTAAGAGAAAATATTGATATAAAAAAATACTGCAGAGATCTGGACCGTATGAACCCCTATGTCCCGTTTATAGTCCTGAACGCTCCTTATAGCATCCAGTATGAGGATCTGATGGGGCAGATCGACATATTCCCGACATTAAAAGACATACTTGGCTTAGGAAATTCCAATTGGAATGGATTAGGAAATGACATCCTGTCAAAAAATAATTCAAAAATTGTAATTGATAAAGATCTGCGCGCATATCTGCCAAATAACGCGCCAAAACCTTCTGAACTAAAACATTTTACCAATGCCTGGCAGATATCCGATAAAATAATAAGAGCCGATTATTTCAGATCCATAAATAAGAATTAAACTGCTATCCAAATTCAAATTCCGTGGGGCGTGCCATTGCCGCATTCAATCCGCCCCTCCCATTATAATTCTACAGGAATTCTCTGTGGCTAAAGCCCAAACGGGAGAGAGAATCTCCCCAATCCACGGCCTAAAAGGCCGTGGCTATTCATCCCCCTCCACCACAGTCTGAAACCTCGAACCTTCTTTCCGTCGAACCTCGAACCTCGAACCTCGAACTTCGAACCTCGAACTTCGAACCTTCTTCCCGTCGAACGTCGAACGTCGAACGTCGAACGATTTCTCCCCTTGTTTTTTACTCCCATTCCCCGTACCTTTGCCTAATTCCTATTTCCTAATTTTTAATTTTTAATTGTTATGAATCTCTCCGTCATCGGCACCGGCTACGTCGGACTCGTTTCCGGCACATGCTTCGCGGACCGCGGTAACCGCGTCATCTGCGTGGATAATAACCCTGAAAAACTCAGGAAACTCCAGAACTCCCAGATCCCTATCTATGAACCGGGCCTGGAGCTCCTCTTCCACCGCAATATCCAGCAGAAACGCCTAATCTTTACCGGCAGCCTCGAGTACGGCGTCCTTAACTCGGACATTATCTTCCTCTGCCTGCCTACGCCGCAGGATGAGGACGGATCGGCCGACCTCAGCTACGTTATGGGATGCGCTAAGAATATTGGACAAATACTTACGCGCAATAACTGCACGGATTATAAGATTATTGTTAATAAAAGCACCGTCCCCGTCGGCACCGCCTTTAAGGTCAGGGATATCTTAAAAGCCGAAGGCGTGGAGAACTTCGACGTCGTCTCTAACCCCGAATTCCTCCGCGAAGGCTTCGCTCTGGAGGATTTCCGCAAACCCGACCGCATCGTAATCGGCTCCGAAAGCCGCAAGGCAATCGAAATGATACGCGAGCTCTATGAGCCGTTCGTCAACCAGGGCAACCCTATACTCGAAATGGATACCGCCAGCGCCGAGGTTACCAAATACGCATCCAACTCGTACCTCGCAATGCGCATAACATATATGAACGAACTGGCCAACTTCTGCGAAAAGGTCGGGGCTAATATAGATATGGTCCGCCACGGCATGGGAACCGACAGCAGGATAGGGAAGAGATTCCTCTTCGCGGGCATAGGCTACGGCGGAAGCTGCTTCCCCAAGGACGTTAACGCCCTAATTAAAACCGCCTGCGAAAACGAAAGCCCCATGAACATCCTCCAGGTGGTCGATAAGGTCAATAAGGATCAGAAATTTGTCCTCGTAAAGAAAATTATGCTGCATTTTAATGGCGATGTTAAGGATAAGAACTTTGCCGTGTGGGGTCTAGCATTTAAACCCAATACCGACGACATGCGCGAAGCGCCATCGATATATATCATCAGAGAGCTCCTTAAAGCCGGCGCCCGCGTATCGGCTTACGATCCCGCCGCAATGGAAGTCGCAGCCCATTATTTCGATGGGGCAATAAGATACGGCGAAACAAAAGAGGACGTACTTGATAATGCCGATGCATTGCTCGTCTTAACCGAATGGTCCGAATTCCGCAGCCCCGATTTCACCGAAATAAAAAATAAATTGAATAATCCCATAATTTTCGACGGCCGTAATATTTATTCCCCCGAGCGCCTTGCATCCCTGGGCTTTACATACTACAGCATCGGCCGCCAAACAACCGTCAAATAATTCCATTTTATTGATTTTATTGAGACCCGCTTTAGCGGGCCTTTCTCAACCTGACTAGCCACGAGCTTTAGCTCGTGGACACGAAATCTCCCCATTTGGGCTTTAGCCCCGGATTCCCGGACAAAAATCTGGGGCTAAAGCCCAAACGGGAGAGAGAATCTCCCCAATCCACGGCTTAAAAGACCGTGGCTATTCATTGCCCTTCTTTAATTCAAAATTCAAAACTCAAAATTCATAATTCCTAATTCCCCCGCGGGCCTTGGCCCGACATTTGTTCCCCTTTAGAAAAAATTTCGGGGGTCTCTTGGGTCAGCAGCAACTCTTACTTATCATGCTAGCGGTTATCATCATCGGCCTCGCCGTTATCGCCGGCATTACTCTGTTTCATAGCAGCTTCCTCGACGCTAAACGCAATAACGTCGTTAACGAATCTCTTAACCTCTCCAGTATGGCTCAGCGTTACTACGTCCGCCCTACCGCTACAGGCGGAGGCGGAAAAACCTTTATTGGATGGCAAATTCCGCCTGAACTCGCCATTACTGAGAACGGACGCTATTCTGCAAACGTTACTTCCCAGCAGATTATTATCCTCGGCACAGGTAATGAAATCGTTACAGGAACCGACTCCGTTAAGGTCAGGACTACTGTCCGCCCTGGCGACTTTCACGTCGAGACACTTAACTGATTTTGTCCGACTAAAATTAATTTTATCTTTATAAAAATTTAATTGAAATGTTCTTCCCGTTCTTCCGATAATAGGCCGCAGACAGAGGTAATTGTTACACTTTTACATGTAATATTTACCGGATAGCCTTTCTAATCCTGCTGATGCTTATGCTTATACTCTTTGTTTTGCGGCAAAATTCTTTGGCACGATAAGTGAAGATTCAGGTACAAAGGCGATCTTAAAATAATTATTAAACTACATTACTTAAAAATAGGAGTTATAAAATGGGTCAGCAACAATTGCTTCTTATCGTTCTTGGCGTTATCATCGTAGGTATCGCTGTTGTAGTAGGTATCAACCTCTTTAATTCAAGCTCTAAAGACGCCGGACGCGACCAGGTTGTCTCTAACCTCACTAACCTCGCTTCCAAGGCTCAGCAGTATTATAAGAAGCCGACTTCTTTAGGCGGCGGTCAGAACGACTTTAACGGATTTACACTCGCTGCAACAGATACCGGCTCTTCAGTAGGCAGCTTCTCTGTAGCTACAGGCGTTCCTTCAGGCGCAGCTTATGTCGCCGGCTCAACAACAGGTATCAGTGCTGCTTCACAGACTATCTATCTTACCGGATGCGGCAAGGATAAAGGCAATGACGATACTAACCCTGTTAAGGCTTACACAGTCGTTACTCCTACTACTATCACAACTCACGTTCTGAACTAGTCTTTATCAGTTTTTATCTGATGTTTTTTTAAGACTGCCTTAAAATTACGGTTTTAAGGCAGTTTTTTATTTAAATACTTTCAAATTTCAGGCGATAATTAATCATAGATCCTGAAGCTTTCACGTAAAGCCCCTTCAGGCAAATTTAATAAACCGGCATATGATAGAACTCAGATTCAGCGCAATAAAAACAAACGGACAAACCCTCAGCGGCAGCCTCTCGGCTCTTACCTTCAAGGAAGGAAAGTCTAAGATTCAGGGCCTGGCGGCTAAGAACCACCTGAAGATTAAGTCCATCGAACGCAAGTCCACTTTCTTGTATAAGGCCCGCAAAGGCGCCGATAAGATCGTGCGCGGCGAACAGAAGGCTTTTGCTAAAGAGGAAGTGGCCGCGGCCCTCTCCAAGCTCGGCTACCAGGTTATATCTATTAACCGCAAGCTGCTCGACGTTAATATGAAACCCCCTCAGCCTGCAATCGTATCTTTCGTTAAAATCAGCGCTGAGCTCCTGGAACAGAAGCTCCCCTTTAACGAGGTGCTTAACCTCCTCATAAACGATATTGAAAATAAAAGCCTCCGCGAAAGCTTAAAGGAAATTAATAACGAACTTAAAAAAGGCGCCGATAGCGAAATTACTTTCCAGCGCTACCAGGGCGTATTCGGAAAGTTTACCGCCTATATGCTCGGCCTCGCTTCCAAAAGCGGCAATATGACGGAAATATACCGCGCTACGGCTAAGTTCCTCGAGCGCCGCATGGAGTTTAAGAAGAACCTTAAAAGCGCGCTCATTACACCTATCGTTACGGTGTTCGTACTTATGCTTGCGGTGCTTTTTTATGTGGGATACATCTTCCCCGAAACAGCAAAACTTTTTGTGAAGTTTAAGATGAAGCTTCCCCCAATGACGGCATTCACTATGCAGCTGAGCGATTTCTTAATGAATAATAAGCTCCTCGTATCTGCCGCCGTTATTGTTCCGCCCCTTATTTTAATGCAGCTTGCGGCTACCGAAAAAGGACGCCTCGTTGCGCACAGGCTTCTTCTTAGAATACCCATACTCGGCTCACTAATCCATAAAACAATGGTGGAAGTATTCTGCCGCGTGTTCTATACAATGTACTCCGGCAGCGCCGAAAGCATAGAACCTATACGCATCGCCGCCGAGGCTACGGGAAACAGATATTTCGAAAGTATGATTAAGAATATTTCCATACCCCTTATGATTAAAAAAGGCGTCGGCATTACTGACGCTTTTGAGGCCAGCGGTGTATTTACTGAAACCGCTCTTTCACGCTTCCATTCGGGCGAGGAAACTGGCACTATTAAAAATACAGCGCTCCAGCTCGCTAACTATTACGAAAGTGAAACTACTTATAAACTCAAGAATTTTATAGAGCTCGTGCAGGTATTTATCGCCATGTTCATTATGATTGTTATGATTCTGCTTACTCTCGTCTCGGCTGAAACGGCAACTATTTCACCGACTAACCCCATGACCGGCTTTATAACTAACTATATGGGAAGCTTTATTCTATGATGGAGTCCAGCCTCGAAATGACCGACAAGATTGGATACCTCCTCCTCAAGAAGGGTATCATTAATGTCGACATACTGGAAAAGGCCCTCCGTGTTAAGCAGAGTGACGATGGAAAAGTTAAACGCAACCTCGCGCAGATCCTCGTGCAGGATTTTAATATGGACCACGATACCATATTCCGCCAGGTCGCTATTCTCTATGCGTTCCGTGAACTCAACGTTAAGGTCGAGGAGATTCCCGAAACCCGCATAGACGATATGAAACGGATGATCAACAGCGTTCCCGAAGAGCTGAAAAGACAGATGCTCGAACACTCCGTCATCCCTTTCCACTACGATGAGAAAATTCGCGATAAAATGATCCTGGCCGCAATAGACCCTACGGACAGGAGCATTACTAAAATAGCTTACGCGCTTAACGCAAAGAAATACGAAGTAAGCTATATAAGAAAAAAAGAATACCAGAAGTTAATACAGATCCTTGTTCCTCCTGAAAACGAATACCTCAAGGCTATGGAAGAAGCCCCCGAGGAAATTAACGTAGAGGTCCAGGAGGAATCGCTCGATGAAGACGCGCTTGAAGCAGAGATAAATAAAAGCGCACTCATAAACCTTGTTGAAGGTGCGCTCATTGAAGGAGTCCACCGTGGAGCAAGCGATATCCACTTCGTGCCCAAAGCGGGGAACAAAACTGAAGTCCTCTTCCGTGTCGACGGCGACCTTAAGCTCTGGTTCCAGCAGGAAAATACATGGCCTGAAGCCGTTATTGCAGTCGTCAAGGACCGCGCTAAGGGCCTGGACCGATTTGAACGCGAACGCGCGCAGGACGGATTTATTCAGCGCGAGATTGACGGCCACACAATCCGCTTCCGCGTCTCCGTACTCCCAATGGTCGGAACGGAACTAAAAAATAAGTTTGAATCTGTCGTAATACGAATCCTTGACGACAGAAAGGTTATTAAGGATCTTGGTAAACTTGGACTTACGGGTTATGCCAACGACGCGTTCGTTAAGGCAATCAATAAGCCGCAGGGCATGGTTATTCTTACGGGACCTACGGGAAGCGGTAAAAGTACAACGCTCGTTGCGGCTCTATATCAGGTAATCGATCCCACCGTAAACGTGCTTACGGTTGAAGACCCTGTTGAATACGTTATTGAAGGCGCGCGCCAGCTTAAGATCGGCCACCGCATGAACTTCGAGCAGGCAATAAGAGCCATACTGCGTCACGATCCCGATATAGTTCTTGTAGGCGAAATGCGCGATAAGGAAACAGCCGAAGTTGCAATTAAACTTGCAAACACCGGCCACTTAACATTTTCCACGCTGCACACAAACGACGCTCCAAGCGCGGTCTCCAGACTTTACAAAATGGGCATAGAGCCCTTCTTAATTGCATATGCAATTAATATTATTGTGGCGCAGCGGCTTATACGCCGCCTGTGCCCCGACTGCAAAAAACGCGTAACCGAATTTGACGAGGCCCTCATGCATACAGCGGGACTCAACATTGAAGAGTGGAAGAATTACGAAATATATGAACCCCAGGGCTGTCCCAAATGCGGCGGCTCGGGTTACAAAGGACGTCTTGCAATACACGAAGCCTTATACTTTACAAAAGAGATCCGCCGCCTCATAGTCCAGGCCGGCGAAGAAGTAGACGAAGAAAAAATAAGAATCCAGGCCAAAAAAGACGGCACATTAAGCTTAAGAGAGGCCGGCTTCGAAAAGGTAATCCAGGGCCTGACCTCCATAGAAGAGGTCATGTCCTCCACCACCGAAGATTAGGCTATTTGAAACCCTCCTCGGAGGGCTTTTCTCAGATTGAATAGCCACGAGCTTTAGCTCGTGGACATAATCAAAAATTGATTTTGAGCTCCGGAGGAGCGACTTGTCTGTAACAACGACATGGTCCCCCAATATCCCGGCGCCGCGGCCAGCCGCGCCATTTCCGGTGCGGGGCCAGGAACCATTTCCTGGCACCATTCATGCACAATTTTGAAATTATATCAATATAATAAATGCTAAACACAACAAAAAAAATACTCTCTGAATTCGCGGCCAAAATCCCGAACACCTACTTCGGCCCCGACCGCGTGCTCTGGATCAGCGAAAACCTTACGCTCCTAAAAAACGACGATAAACGTACGCTCCTCTGCATGGTAAATCACCTCTTAACCGAGATGATTGAAAAAAATGCCTCCGATATCGAACTCGGCGGACACGGCACGGCGGGCTTCGTTTGGTTCAGAATATTCGGCAAAAAAGAACCCGCTAAAAACCTTCCTTCCTTTTCTGCCGATGAGGCTGCAGTCCTGATCCTCAGCCTCCTTAACGATAACCAGAGAATTAAACTCACGTCATCCGGAAACCTCGACTTTTCCTATACTTTCTTCCACGAGAAGAAAAACGATAACGTACGCTTCAGAGCCGATGCTTATTACGACCTCGACTGCCTGGCCCTCAATATGCGCGCTATTTCTAGCAATCTGCGCCCCATCCAGTCCATTGGCTTCCACCAGGGAGTCCTTAAGGTCATGAGCCACGCTTACGTGAAACAGGGACTTACACTTATTACTGGCATTACGGGTTCTGGTAAATCCACCACTTTGGACGCCATTGTCGACTGGCATAACCAGTCCGACCCCGCCCACGTGGTTATTATTGCGGCTCCTATAGAATTTGTTCATAAATCAAAAGCCTGCATCATCCGCCACCGCGAAGTTGGGCGCGACGTTCCGACTTTCAAAGAAGGCGTTATCCAGGCCTTAAGGCAGGATCCCGATATCATAGTTATCGGCGAAATGCGCGACCCCGATACCATTATGGCCGCCCTCGAGGTTACAGATACGGGTCACAAGGTGTTCTCAACACTCCACACTTCAAGCGCCGTTGAATCCATAGACAGAATTATCGCCGAGGTGAACCCCTCGGAACAGGAACGCGTGCGTAACCGCCTGGCAGACGTGCTCGTCTCTATCGTCTCCCAGAAGCTTGTCCCCAGCCTCGACGGCAAACGCGTCCTGGCAAAGGAGGTCCTCGTCGTTAACGCAAGCGTCCGCGCCGCAATTAAAAACAACAACACCAGCGAAATTTATATGATGATCAATCAGGGCGGGCAGCAGGGTATGTTAACTATGGAACAGGATTTGAAGAGTCTTTACTTAGCCAGAAGGATCTCTCTCGAGAACGCTATGGCTTACGCTAATAATAAACAGAGGATGCAGCAAATTCTTGCGGCGGTGTAATTATGAAAACTTTAGTATGTATATACTGCGAAGGTAACGATACAAAACTTGCCGTCGTAGCCAAAGATAAAAAGCACTACAGGCTCCTGAGGGCGGCCGATTTCGACCTCGTTAATGCACGTCAGGCCAGCGTTGAAGCTTTTTCGGCCATCAGCCTCGACGGAATGTCGGGCGATATCTCGCTCGGCGACCTTAGCGCCGAACCTGCGGCGGCACCCGTCAGCACAGGCGAGGGAATGCTTAATTCCGCTCTTGCAGGCTTAAATCTCAATAACTGCGATTTTATTCCCGCAATTACTGAACCCGCGGTCCACTACCACGTCTTTGAAGGCTCTAAGGAATCTAAGGATAAAAACTCCTCCAAACTCATTCAGGCAATGATTGAGGAGATCCAGAAATCAAAGAATATAACGGTCGATAAAAACAGCCTCGGCTATAAGGAACTTGCAGGCGGACAGTACCTCTCGGTCTTTGCCGACGGCGAAATCCACTGCATCGCCAACATCAACGCCCTGGCCCGCGCAAATAGCAGAAAATTTTACCGGATACCATCGGTAAAAAGTGCCGATTTGTCACTGGCCTACTACGTGGCACACAAGAAAAAGTTCTTCCCCGACGACTACTCCCTCGTAGTCTATATAGGCAAGGAATACAGCAAGCTCATCTTCCTGCAGGGTAAGGAGCTTAAACACATCGGCGCCACGCTCGATATCGGTACCGTTAACCTCCATACATACGACGTCTACTTTTCAAAAATACTCCTTGAAATGGAAAACGGCGGCATCCCGCGCATAGATAACGTTGTTATCTGCGGCGAGGATGAAAGCGAAAACCTGGTGCTCTCTTTCTACGGCACTTTCCCGGAGGCGAACGTAAGCAAAATCGATTTTACCGACCTCGACCTCACCGCGCTCGATGACGACCTGAAGGAAAAAGTCTCCAGCTTCAGCGTCCCAATTGCCGTAGCCTACGAATACTTTTGTGAACTTGAAAATAAGTATAAGGGCATTAACCTTCTGCCGCAGTACGTTAAGGAAGACCAGAAGATGTTCCAGTTCGCATGGTACAGCCTTCTTATTCTGCCTCTAATTTTCTTCCTTACATTCTTTTTTACAAAAACAGCCCTTACCAACAACAAGGAAATAAACAGGCTCGATAAAAGCATAAACGAGCTCACACTCGTGCAGCAGAGAAACCAGAAAATTTTAGACAATATAAATTACCAGCAGGGCAAAATAAATAACTTCGGATCCACTCAGGCCATTCTCGATTCCGCCTCCAAAGGCGCCGAGGTCTGGGGCACAGTATCGCGCAAAATGGCCGATTTTATCATGGCGCGCAAGGGTATGTGGGTTACGGCTGTTCAGAGCGATAACGCGGGCCAGATTACGGTTAACGGATACGCGCTTACAAGAGGCGTTGTTACGGCCTTCAGCGATTATAACGAGGCTGTGCTTAAAAGTATGGTCTATGAACCCCTCAGGGAAAAAAATGCTTATAAGTTTATTATGAATTTCGACATGTTACAAAATACCGGGAATACCAAATGAACCGGAAAACTAAGAATACTATAATACTGCTGGCTATCTTAATTTTTATAAGTGCCGCCGGGGCTTCCTACAGCTTCATTTACCAGAAAAAACAGCTGGAGAAAAAATCCAAACGCGAGGCCGAACTTAAGGCAAGCGCCGTAAGCACCTCCGACCTCGAGGCTCAGCTTAAAGTTGTCCAGCTTAAGGCTATGACGCTCGATTCAATTTTATCTAAAAGAAAATTTAATATCCCAAAGATGCTCAGGCAGACCGACTTCTATAATTTCGTTAACCGCGTGTCGGCCGGCTTTTCTCCCTATACACATATAGATATTGAGTTTATCGACAGCAAACCCGAAAAATCGTTTAACCTTTATTCATATAAGCTCTCAGGGGCAGGCGAGTTTCATGACGTCTACAGCCTCATCTACGCAATTGAACAGAGCAAGGAGCTGAAGAAAATTAAAAACGTCAGCCTTACTGCCAGCATTACGGCCGATAAAGAGCAGGTATCGCATTACCTCGTGGCCTTCTCTTTTAACGTGTCTGTCTATTATGCAAACGACGACCGCTTTACAACTTCTAACTTTGTGGAAAACTCCCTCGAGCCCGGCGGCATTTACGATATGTTCTACCCGCTTATAAGAACTCAGCTTCCGCCTAATATGGATGATCTGGCTGAAGTCGAAAACGGAAGACTCCTGGCTCTTGTACCCGACGGCGCTTATATATCCGACGCCAAAGGTAATACGTTTATGCTTATGGAAGGCGATCCGGTTTATTTGGGCTACCTTACTAAAATCGACTACGCCCAGAACCAGGTTACTTTCATACTCAATAAAGGCGGAATAGTGGAAAAAATATTCCTGAAACTTGAAAAAGAAGACAATAGGAAGAAAAAATAAAATGAAACGAATAATTATCTGTCTGCTTGTGCTTGCTTTTGCAATGCCCCTGTATTCTCAAAAGGACGTGGAAAAAGAGCTCAGCGGCTACGTTAACCCCGATGAGCTGGTAACTCTTTCTGAAAACGTCCCATTCAGCAAGGCTGTCGAGATCTTAAGCCGCGTTAGCGTTAAACTGACCGGCAAAACAATCGTATCTACAGCCGGCGTCAATAACCCCATCGGCGTTGAAATTGTCGGCCTGCCTTATAAAAAAGCGCTTACTATTATTACACAGTTCGCGGGTCTTGCTTATGAGGAAAACCAGGACGCAATTATTATTAAAGCCCGCACCGAACAGAAACCGGAACAGAAGCCAAATGACATTTACGCAGCCGTCGATTCAAGGGAAGTTAAAATCTCCGCCGTCTTCTTTGAGGCTAATATCTCTGCCATGAAATCGCGCGGCATTAACTGGCAGTTCCTCCTCTCGCAGAAGAACCTCTCTATCGGCGCCGATAGCAGAACCTTTACCGAAAGCAGCAGCAGCGGTTCAGACGGCAGCGGTAGCGGTTCTTCAACAACTACTGCCAAATCACCCGACTTTAATTTATCGGGCGCCGCTTCTAACTTCGGCATTGGCGGCTTTACAGGCGCTGCAACCGCTATGTTCCGCTTCTTCGAATCCGAAAACCTGGGCGAGGTTATTGCTTCTCCTAACGTCAGCGTCAGAAGCGGCCAGAAGGGAAGAATTCAGATCGGCAGCGACTTCTCAATTAAGACACGCGATTTTTCGGGAAATATTATAGATAAATTTTATCCCACAGGTACAATTATAGAAGTAACTCCGTATATTTACAGGGAAGATAATCTGGATTATGTGCTCCTGAACCTGAACGTGGAAAGAAGCAGCGCGGTTCCTTCCGAAATATCAACTGAAATTAGAAAGACTTCTGCCAATACTCAGGTGCTTATGCTTAACGGCGAGGAAACCGTCATAGGCGGATTGTTTATTAACGACGAGACCACCGATAGAACCGGAATCCCTATTCTTAAGGACCTCCCGTGGTGGGTCCTCGGTATCAGATACCTTACCGGAAGCGACCAGAAAATTATTCAGAAAAAAGAAGTGGTTATTTTAATTAAAACTGAACTTATGCCTTCTCTAAAGGAAAGGCTCGCTATGCCTAAGGACGGCAATAAGATTCAGCAGGAAGTTGAAAAAAACCGCCAGCAGATAAAATTCTATCAGTTTAACCAAAATCAACAGGAAGAAAAGTAGGTCTTATCATGGAATCAATTTTAATAGTGGACGATGATATCAATCTGTGCTCCCTCTTACGCGAAGAACTTAACGAGATCGGCTACGACGCTTATTCGGTTAACGGCGCAGATGAAACATTTGCCTTCCTTGATTCCGGACGAATGGTGGACCTCCTGCTCCTGGACCTTAAGATGCCTGAAAAGGACGGATTCTATGTCCTCGAAACCCTTAAGGCCAGAAAAATGGATGTTAAAGTTATTGTGCTTACAGCTTATGCCGACGTTAAAAGCGCTATAGATTCGGCTAAGCTGGGCGCAAGCGATTTTATTAGTAAACCTTACGATTTCGATGAGCTCCTTATTACTATAAGAAAAGTTTTGCAAAAAGAAAAAGAACATGAAGATTAGCTACAGGATCTTAATTACAGCCCTCGCTGCCGTAGTTATTATCTTTGCCAGTTCCACTCTTACTTTCTATTCGTTTACAGGAAAAATTGTCCTGGGCCTCGCAGGCCTTGCTCTTTCGCTGGTTTTTGTTCTCTTGTTCCTAAATAAAAAAAACGCGAGGGCAAAAGCCGAATACTCAGGGTTTATTTCTCTTATTAACCAGAACCTGTCTTTAAGAGAAATGTCGGACGCAGTACTGGCAAGGATCATTAAGACTGCGGGCTTTACCGCCGGACGCATCTATATGACTGCCCGGAGCGAACCCGTGCTCCTTTCATCTTACGGAATCTTAAATGAAACCTCTCTTGCTAATGGTAAGATCGATTTATATGAGCGCGTAATTGAAAAAGCCGAAGAGGCTGAATATTTCTTTACGGAAAATTTTCCCGTTATCCGCTCGGGACTCCTGGAGCTTCAGATCCGCTATCTTCTAATTATGCCCGTTATCTATAACGGAAAAGTTATTGCCGTACTCGAAATGGCTTCCGTCGGCTCTCCGTCAAAATGGGCTAAGGAATACCTTAACGGTATAAAGGACCAGCTTGCCTCCGGCCTCAGCAAGGCATACGATATGCACCAGCTCGAAAACCTCGTCCGCGAGCTCAAGGTCCGCAGGGAAGAGCCCGAAAAAGTAATTCAGGCTGAAGAAATAATTAAAACTGAAAAAAATATTCCAGCTGAAGAAGTAATTCCTGTAATAGAACCTGATGAAAAAACAATTCTTGTCATAGATCCCAATGCTGAGAATAGAAAAATTATCGGCAGCTATCTCTCTTCAAAAAACTATAATATAATTCAGTCCGAAAGCTCTGAAGAGGGAATTAAGGGTTTATTGCAGTATAAACCCTTTGCCGTTACACTTTCTGTTTCTTCAAACGATATGTCTTCATGGCACGCGCTGAAAAAACTTAAGGAAAATTCCGCTATTCCTGTAATCCTTTATAATACTGTGGAACCCTTAAATTTCGGCTACGGCTTGGGGGTGTACGATTATTCTTTCCAGAGCCTCGATGCTTCTCTCATTACATCTTTTGCCGAAAGGCTTCACGGAGTAAAAAGCGTTATCTGCGCGGGCTTCGAAGACCTCCCGGCCATTAAAGACTTAAAAGATGTAAAGGTCACAATTACAAAAGAGCAGAATGAGTCGTTTAAGATTATAAAAAAACTTCAGCCGCAGATAGTCTTTATTAATGCCTTCATGCAGAAAGGCGATAGCATTTCACTCATAGACCGCCTTAAAACTTCCTATGAAACAAAGGATATCCCTGTTGTCCTTTGCCTTAAGCCCGCGCTTAACAAAGAGGAAATGGCGCTTCTAATGGGCAGCATAGAGAAAGCTGCAATAAAGTCAAAAGGCCACCGCATCGAAATTCTTAAAGTTATAAGGGACCGGATCCGCATGGAGGAAGGCATTCCCGAAGAAGATACTTCATCCATACTGATTGAAAGCGAGCCTGAAAATGACACTGAAAAAGCTGCCCCTGACGTAAATAAGCTTCCGTTAAACAAAGTGCTTATTGTTGACGATGATACCGATACTCTTTCTGAAGTTGGTGAAATATTAAAAGATTCAGGCTGCGAAACCGTGTTTGCAAAAAGCGGACTCGAATGCCTTACTACGCTTCAGAAGCTGAAGCCCGACCTCATCCTTCTTGACATAATGATGCCGCAGATGGACGGATTTGAAACAATTAAAAGAATTAAAGCTGAAAGAAACCTTAAAGACATCCCCGTCTTTGCTCTTACAGCTCACGAAATGATTGACGAAAAGGAGATTTTAATTAGGAATGGTTTCGATGACTTCGTATCCAAACCCGTTAATTCCGGATCACTGTCATTCAAAATTGAAAAAGTACTAAATAATATAGCTGAGTGATAAAATGAAAAAGATACTTGTAATCGACGACCATCCCGATAGCGTATTCTTACTGCAGGACCGCCTGCAGCGCGAGGGCTTTGAAGTTATTACTGCATACGACGGCCAGAGCGGACTCGAAAAAGCAATTAACGAACAGCCCGACCTTGTCCTCCTGGACGTAATGATGCCGGGCTTAAACGGCATGGATGTATGCCGCACGCTTGTAAATACTCCCGTTACAAAAGACATTCCGGTTATACTCGTAACAGCAAAGACCGAGGCCGAAGGAACCAAAGAAGGCCTTCAGGCAGGAGCATTCGATTACATTAGAAAACCCGTAAATAAAATAGAATTACTGGCAAGGATCCATTCGGCATTAAAGCTCCGTGAAACGCAGAAATTATTATTGGAATTAGAGAAGATAAATACATTTACAGCAACAGTAGTTACAGCCAATCACGAAATAAAGCAGCCGTTAACTTTGATAAATCTCTCGGCAGCGGCAATAAAGAGGGAAGTAAGCAAAAAAGAAATATCGCCCGAAGCGATCATAAAAAAAGTAGAGTATATAGAAGGCGCAATAAGAGAGATTAACAACGTCCTGGAGAAATTCAAACAGATAAAAAGCCCCAACTTCTCCCCCTACGTAAATAATATTAAGATGGTCGACCTCGACGGAAAATAAAAATTATTATTGAGCCCTCCTCGGAGGGCTTTCTCAGCCTGAATAGCCACGAGCTTTAGCTCGTGGACACGAAATCTCCCCCAGAAAAACGGGGCTTTAGCCCCCGATTCTATGACTAGCTCCGAGCTTCAGCTCGTGGACACGAAATGGCGCCATTTTAATTCTTAATTGTCTTCCTGACTTCCGCCAGCATCCTGTCAAACTCATACGGCTTTGCCAGAACGGAATCTATCTTCAGCTTCTCAAAATCCTTATCCGCTTTAGATGACGTAGACCCCGTGGAAAGTATAACAGGAACCTCAATCCCCAGCTCCTGAATTTTCTTAATGCATGTAAGCCCGTCCATCTCGGGCATCTTGTAGTCTATAATAAGCAGGTCAACTTTAATCTCTTCCGTCAGCACCTTCAGCACTTCATTCCCGTTATGCACTCCAATTACCTGGTATCCGTACGATTCCAACAGTTCCGCCAGAATATCCCTCAGCATAATCTCGTCATCAGCAAGAAGTATTATCTTCTCCGTCTGTGCCGGCGAATCCGCGTCAGGGTCAAATGCGGGAATATAGACATTAAACTCCGTCCCCTTGCCCGGGCGGCTCTTAACGTCAATGTAGCCGTTATGGGCCTTCACAATTCCGTAGGTAACATAAAGCCCCAGACCCGAACCCGTTTCCTTCTGCTTTGTTGAAAAGTATGGGTCAAAAATTTTGTTCAGGTTTTCCTCGCTTATACCTTCACCCGTATCGCGCACCGTAAAGCATACATAGTCATCCTCCTTCAGAAGAGGGTAGTCGGATGCATTTTTCTCAAGGACCTTAATGTTCTTCGCTTCAATTGCAACCTTGCCATTACCGTGAATTGCCTCCTTGGCGTTCACGCACAGGTTAAGAAGCACCTGGTATATCTCCGTTGCGTTGCCAAGAAAGTCGTGCAGACCCTGCTCCGTATGCTCCTCAATTTCAATTTCTTCGGGGAAAGTCTGTCCCACAACCACCATCAGCTCCTTCATCAGGTGCGAAGGCTTAATAAGCGTTTTCCTTTTGGCCGTAGGCTTGCCGTAAGTAAGAAGCCCCTTCGTTAAGTCGGCAGCTCGCGCCGAGCAGTTCTCAACATTCTCAAGAAGATAAAAAATATCCTCCCTGTCTGCTAGCTTTCTTTTAAGCAGGTTAATGCTGCCAAATATGCTGGAAAGGAGGTTATTAAAATCGTGCGCCATGCCGCTTGCAAGCTTGCCTATAGTTTCAAGCTTCTGGCTCTGCAATAGCTTGCTTTCAAGCGTTGCGTTAAGCTTTCTTGTAAGAAGGCTGTTAACCGAAAAAGCCAGAATAGAGGCAAACTGCTCCAGGTTATGAATTTCTGCTTTGCTGTAATGAGACTCCTGCCGGCCCAGAATGGACAGGGAAAGAATTGTTTCATTAAGAAACGACGGGCATATAACAATATTGTTTACCTGAAAGAGCGTCAAAAGCGGATAGGCAATATTATTCTCATCATTGCCTGTAACGCAAAGAGGTTTTCTGTTGACTTTGAACCACTCAGAAAGAAAAGATAAATTCGGTTTAATTTCATTAAGAAGTGAATCCTTCTCAGGCAGAATATTTTCCTTGTCGGAAACTTTTGACTCCGCCTGCTGGCTTACTTCATCATCAACAAAAACAAGAACTCCCAGGCAGCTGTGTGTGAGCTTTACACTTCTCTCAAGAATCTCTTCAGAAAGTACATCCAGCGAATTTTCTTTCACCAGCAGAGTCAGGATCTCTTCCCACTCTTTTCTGAAGCTAATATCGTCTTTTGTTTCCGGACTCATATATTTATTATGCTTGTTCTCTCAATTCTGCCGGAGCTGATACTTTAATATTTTAGAATACAGCGTCTTCTGGCTAATACCGAGCATTTTTGCAGTATTCTCGCGGTTCCAGTCGTAATGTTCCAGTGCCCGTTTAATATGAATTCTTTCCAGGTCGTCCAGGGGAATAATTGCATCACCCATATCGCCGTAAAATTCCTCTTCATCGGTATTCATCTGGTATCCGGAAGGGAGGTTCAGGTCCTCCGGACGTATAACGTTTCCCTCGGCAAAAATTATAGCGCGTTCAATTGTATGCTGAAGTTCGCGCACGTTGCCGGGGAATGAGTAGTTTGTAAGTGCTTTTTTGGCCTCGGGAGAAAGAGTTTTAGGATCCCTTACTGAGCTCTTCAGCTGAAGGAAAAACTCTGCAAGCAGCAGAGTATCCTCCTCGCGTTCACGCAGCGGGGGAATAGTAAGCGTAATAACATTCAGTCTGAAAAGCAGGTCGCGTCTGAATACCTTCTTTTCCGACTCCTCAATAAGGTTTTTGTTAGTTGCGCCTATAACCCTTACGTTCGACTTGAGGTTAGCAACGCCGCCCACCCTTCTGTACTCGCCGTTTTCAAGGAATCTGAGAAGTTTAGGCTGAATAGCCAGGCTCATTTCGCCAATTTCATCAAGGAACAGTGTGCCGCCGTCGGCAATTTCCACAAGTCCCGGTTTCGGCGCCTTGGCGTCAGTAAAAGCGCCCTTTTCGTGACCGAAGAGCTCACTTTCAATCAGTTGGTCGGGCAGCGAAGCGCAGTTAACAATAACAAAAGGTTTATCCTGGCGTTCGGAATTCTGGTGAATAAATTCAGCCATCAGTTCCTTTCCCGTACCCGTTTCCCCCTCAATCAGGACGTTAGAGTCGGAGCGGGCTGCTCTCAGGGCAAGATTTATAGTATGCTGTATCTGTTTACTTTCGCCGACAATCTTATTGGGGGCCTTCTGGCTTACCTTGGAAGTAAGGATAGTGTTTTTAACCACCAGATCCTTATGTTCCAGAGCGCGGTCTATAGTTAAAAGCAGGTGGTCGAAGTCGTAGGGTTTGGAAATATAGTCATAAGCGCCCTTTTTAATGCAGTCGATAGCCGTACGCAGTTCAGTTTCAGCCGTAAGCATAATAACCTGCAGGTTAGGGGCGTGGCTTTGAACAAAATCGAGCACCTCATTGCCGTGGACTTCCTGCATCTGGAGGTCGAGTAAGAGGAGGTCATAATTTTTATTCTTTATTCTGTCTATGGCGTACTTGCCGTCGAAGACGACCTCGGCTGAGTAGCCCTCATTAAGCAATTCCTCCTTGAGCAGATAGCACAAAGTCTCGTCGTCGTCAGAAATCAGTATTTTCGCGTTCCTTTTCATAAATTGAAGTCACCGGATTTTGGGCAAATATACAAAAAAAATAGAATTAATGGATATATTATAGTCGAACAATAGGTGCGTTAAATTTAGGCAAAAAGGATGGTATGTAAGATTTTTTTTGAATGGGACTTGGCAAATACTTAAATTAGTAGTATATTTGTTATCTCAATTCGGGGGCAAGCCCCTGGATCCTGGGGGCGCGTAGCTCAGGGGTAGAGCATCTGCCTTTTAAGCAGAGGGTCGGTGGTTCGAAACCACCCGCGCTCACAAAAAGTGCGATTTCATTTTGATTTCGCACTTTTTTATTTTAAACAATTCAGGCATGACTACTTCAAAAATGCAATTCAACCTATTTATTACTAAAAATTACTATTCAACTACTTCTGTTTTGTGTAATGAAATATTTTACTTTTTACACCTTGAGAAGCCGAAACTTGAAAATATAATTGCTCGTTAAGAACCTTTCGAAAGAAATTCCGGACCTAACATAAAGCTAAAGGGGTGAAGTAGATTATGACAGATGAAGTAGGATGCTGCTACCATCAGAAGGCATCCAAGACAAGTACTAAATAAGAATAAGTCTTCAACGCCAGCTTAAGGAATTCATGAAATTCTACAATCCTGTTGGAGGCCATATTTACTAAACCTCGCCTTTTTTGCATAATCTTTTATTTCTATAAACAATAAATCTAGAAATACTGCCAATTTTGCTATTTTGCAGCCCCAAAAGATCTAAAAATTTATTTTCCCCCATTTATTTTTATATTTATTCAAATAATTTTCCGAAAACGCCCCTCGTCACCATATATATATAAGAAAATATTTTTTCAGTTTAGCTGGCCAAATGGAAGAATCATTTTAAGGAATAAACTTTTATCTCAATAAAATTATTGATATTTCAGAAGACTGGCTCAGTAATTCTATTGATTGACAGCACTTAATAAATTGTCTATTTTTGACCGGAGTAATAAAATACGAATTTCAATTCATTTATGAGGGAAATTCGCCAATTATTTATAGTGGATATGAAATAAGGAATATAAAAGTTATCGCTAAAGTGAGTGTATGTTTTTCCTATTTGCATAAAAATCAACTGCTCAGAGATGAAATTAGAAGCAAATAAGATTATTATAAAGCGATTCGAATTTTTTAATTCACGATAACTTTATTATAAGTTAAAATATTAAAATAACTGAATATTTTTATTGTATGCTTCTATATAGCTCAACATTAATAAAGCGACATGCTTAATTGTCACTGAAAGGGGCG
>JAAXKN010000050.1:7843-26239 GCA_025612375.1 Ignavibacteria bacterium | reverse complement strand
TGCTCTTTTTTTATATCCTCTTACAACCTATTTTTAAACATAACTTCTATTCAGGGGCTATTCAGGGGCTATTCAGGAGCTATTCAGGGGCAAGTCAGCGGCTATTCAGGAGCTATTCAGGGGCTATTCAGGGGCTATTCAGGGGCTATTCAGGAGCTATTCAGGAGCTATTCAGGGGCAAGTCAGCGGCTATTCAGGAGCTATTCAGGAGCTATTCAGGTTTTGATAATTCAATTGTGGAGAGGTTAACAGATATAAATAGGGCTGCCGCGCTGGCGGCAGCCTTGTGGAAAAAATTACTTTAAGAGGACGAGCTTTCTGGTGAAGGTGTATTTGCCTGCTTCAAGACGGTAGAGGTAGATTCCGCTTGGGAGGCTTGAACCGTTAAATTTCACCGTGTGCGTGCCTGCAGTCTGATATCCGTTTACGAGTGATGCCACTTCAACGCCGATTGTATTGTAAACTTTCAGCGATACGTGAGAGTTTTCATTTAATCCGTAGCTTATTACGGCCTCGGGATTACAGGGATTCGGGTAGCTCTGCTCAAGATACATTGTTTGAGGAATTGTGGTTTTTGAATCATTGACATCGCTTGTTCCATACCCCGTCCACTGCACGTCATCGATGGACGCCTGGCCCGAGGATGCATCGATCTGCTGGAATTTTAATGTAAAAGGTCCTGCAACGTTAACAGTAATAGGACCTGAGGCAGCTTCAACTGACATCTGATTGTTTGTGGTAACAGTACCCACAAGCTGATCATTAACATAGACACCAAGATAAACATTTGTTGAAAAGGGCTGCATATACTTAAAATTCAGTACTCCACATCCGCCCTGAATAATGCCGGAGGTTACACTTGAGATCACCTTTGACCCCCTCTGAAATACAGGAAAAGGAGGAGTGAGAAGGGGGGCAGTTGGATTTTGATAACAGCCAACATATGACCATTGAGAGCCATCCTTTCCCTTAAAAGAGCCAGAAGTGTAACCCGAGCTGGTGGACGTTGGGAAATTTGCAAAGTCCTCAAACCCGCCTCCCTGCTGTGAGCCGTCGTTATCCAGAATTGATAATGTAAAAGTGGACGGGAGTTTAATTGAAGTGAAATTTCCGCCCTGAACGTTCTGGAGTTTCAGTGCAACAGTTTGTGTCCCTAAGACCACATTATCGTCTGTCAGATTTAAGGTTATTATCTGAGGGGCACTGCTGTTAGCCGGGAATGTAACAGTTTGAGTTTTAAAGCCTCCTATATAAGCAGCGCTGCCTGAAGAAACCGCCACTTCAACAGTAGTTGGGTTAACGGGGCTTGGATCAGAAATAGAAACACTGAGCTGATATGTGCCGCCTTCGTTAACGGTGGCTTTTTCAGAAGTAAAATAGACTGCTGTTGCCGAGGCACCGGCAGTTCTAGCATTAATTTTGGGGACTGTACCGCCAATCTTATAATTTATCTGGTTTCCTGTGCCGTTATATGAATACACCGTAAAATAATAGGTGGTTCCTGTTTTGAGTTTGCATATCTGGATTGAATCGCCAGCGGAGGCCGGGACGTTAAACACTCCCCAGCCGTCCAAGATATTACTGTCGTCGGTATAGACTGCCCCATCCATCGGGATAAAATAATTATCTTTTTCAAAGACCTGCACAAGGTAGCCTGAAGGTGCCTGAGCTCCATCTGCAGGTTTTATCCATTTGAGTGTTATGGAGCTATCCTTTGCATTTGCTGTAATGGCTGAGGGATAGTTTTCGGGTTCAGCAGCAAATGTTGGGTTAAGAGCTGTGAGGTCGTTAAAATTAATATAATTAACATATTCAGGGTGGTCTACAAAAGGATTTCTGTTCAGCTGAATGCTCTGGACATAGTTATTTCTTTCCACTTCCCATTTATCGGGGGGATCCTGCCGGTTCCATTCGAGGAGTGTATTCAGGTCCTCCGGAGCTTCCCCGGAATTCGGAAGTGTTACGCTGTTCAGGTGGTTAAATGTCCAGTCGCCCCTGACGCCGTTATATTTAAGAGACATATAAAGGAGTGCTCTAGCGGCATCACCCTTATGTGAGGCTCTGGGTTCCCAGATCTCCTTGCCCTGTGAATTTGCGTTTGTACCCAGTTTTCCTTCGAGGTACTGGTAGGTTGCATTTGTAACATTTCCAAGGGGGTGATTGCTTCTTATTCCATTAGCTTTATCCTGGTTAGCCGGAAAGAGGTGGTGCTGATCGGAATACTCGGGACCCGAATCATCCTTATTATTCAGGTAAGCGGGCATCCAGCTGTGGCACCAAGTGTGTTCGCGGCTGTAGGGAATCCAGGCAAAAGGAGGTGTATATACATAATTTTCGCCGCTGTAGACGCAGGTTATAACTTTCCTGCCGTTCGAGGTATCTCTGGAGACATAAGGTATCATGGTCGTTTTATAATCATCATAAGTCCACTTCTGATACGGGTTTCTTATGCAATTCTGAAGGTCCTGTATAAAAGTAGAGCTTGATGTTGATATCTTATCGTAGTAAGTGCCTGCCTGGGCGAATAAAGATGAAGAAAGCAGTACAAAAAACAATAAAAGTCTGGTGGTAAAAGTTTTTTTCAAATTACTCCCTTAGAACATTATAAATTAATAAGTTAACGTTGGGAGTAAACATACCATTTTTAATTTTTGAGGTCAAGGAGGAAAGTGCAAGGTTCGACGGAAGAACGTTGGACGGAAGAACGTTGGACGGAAGAACATTCTGAATTGCGTGGAATAAGTGCAAATATTTTTATAATTTCGGCAGCATAAATTGATTCTAATACTGATCTAAAATACAATACGGGAATGGTTCTTTTGAAAAATCCACGCTTACAGCTCCTGGTATCTTTTTTTACGCTTTTATTTCTGCCGGCGTTTTCAGGCCCTATATCTGCTCAAAACAGCAAGACTCAGGAAATTGACAAATTACTGACGGAATACTACAATTCCGGGAAACTCCAGGGCTCAGTGCTTATAGGGGATGACTCGGGTATTATCTATGAAAAAGGCTTCGGTTATGCCAATCTTGAGCTTGGTGTTCCGAACACACCGGACACAAAGTTCAGAATAGCATCCATTACAAAAACCTTCACTTCCCTTCTTGTAATGCAGCAGGTTGAGGAAGGAAGGGTTAAGCTGAATTCAAAGATTACGAGCTATATACCGGACTACCCTTCAAAAAACGGGAGCAGAATAACAATTCACAACCTGCTTTCACATACTTCTGGCATCGGGCATTACGATTATGTGCCGCACTTTTTCCAGTATTACAGCCTTATGCCTTATAAGCATACAGATTTTATTAAGCTTTTCTGGGACCGGCCTCTGCTTTCAGAGCCCGGTACAAAATATCTTTACTCAAGTTTCAACTATTATGTGCTTGGCGTGATGCTGGAGAAAGTGACCGGGGAAAGCTACGCGGAACTGGTAAAGAAAAGAATCTTTGACCGAATCGGCATGAAGAATACTGCCGTGGATAACCAGAGAAAACTTGAAAAGAACAGGGCAAGCGGATACGAGAAACCCGACGCAGGATACCAGAACGCCACATACCGCAACATGTCCACCGCACTTGCCACAGGAGACATTATTTCAACGGTGAAGGATCTTTATCTCTATGACAGGGCTTTATATACCGACAAGCTTCTTTCGTACAGGATGCGGGATCAGATGTTTACGCCGAACCTGGGCGGTTACGGTTACGGGTGGGAGAGCAAAAAACTTCAGCTGTCTGACGGGACTGCTTCGCGCGTTGTATCCCATATGGGGAACATATTCGGATTTCTTTCCATTATAACGCGTTACCTGGACAAGCACACTGTGATAATACTACTCTGCAATTCGGATAAGTCGGACGTTTACGGAATTACAGCTGCCCTGCAGAGCATAATTTTCAGCAAGCCGCAGATAGCAAAAAAGGAAACACCGACTCAGTAGCTGAATAAGACATATACGGATTAAATTGAATAAGGCCTCATTTCCTCGCGGAAATTGAGGTTTTTTTATTTTAATCCCGCCAGTCTGCCTACGCAGGACTAATTGACTTGCAGATCATCATTAAAATGCCTAACGTAGAAATAGATACCGGAAAGGAGAAGCTTTATAAAAATAAGTGATCCTAAAAAAACAAAGGAGAATTAAGATGAAAAGAATAAATCGTGTTCCAGAAGTTCTGTGGTCTGTTGTTGTAGTCTTGTTTATTAGCGTTGCTGTTTATGCACAGGATAGCACCAGGATGCAGTCGCCTTCGATACCTACACCGACTACAATACCATCGCCGAAAGAACCCTCTGCGTCCCCGCAAACGCAGTCGCCATCGCCAAGTGCACAGGACCTGTCCTTTAACTCTCAGGCCGCAAAGCTTGCAAATGATCTGATAAACCAGACCGGGCTGTCAACTGACAAGGCTCCGGACCTAGTTGAAATACTGAAAGACTACAGGAATGAACTGGCTGATGCAAGGTCAAAGTATTTTGAGAAGCATCCGAACGAGACAGCCGAGAACCAGGAAGCTACGGGAAGCAGCTCGGCTAACGTTAATATGAGTGGAATACTGGGGACCAACGTCGATAAGTATTATGTGGGTGCGAACTCTGATCTGATGTCGGATTATAAGGATGCCGATAAGAGTGCCGACAAGAAGATAAAGAAGGTGTTTGACAACGATGTGCAGACATCAAGGTATGAGCAGAACAAGCAGCAGTGGTGGGGTGATGTTAAGAAACAGGTTTTTGCGTCACTGAAGAAGAGCCCACAGAAGCTGAATGACATGCAGCATCAGGATGACATGCAGCATCAGGATGACATGCAGCATCAGAATGACACGACTAAATAAGCAGTAAATAACAAAAACCTGAGAAGCGTGAAATAACGTTTCTCAGGTTTTTTGTTTTAAAATCCGTATTTCACAATCAGCATGATATTTATTTTTTAATTGCGCTGATGGTTACAAGGGGAATTGTGAGAACCCACTCACCTTTTTTTTGACTGATGAGGTTCATTCTGGATTCTATTTCATTGAAGACTTTGTTTACCCTTTCCGGGGGTACAATTGCAAGCCAGCTGTCCATAAAGTTATTGCGTATGAATGGATAATCGAACATGGCTGTACCGTTGACGAACCTGTACCTGAAGGAATCGACCTCTGATCCGGCTACTTCGAAATTGTTAGCTGCAAAAAGGTCTTTTAATTCCTGAAGAGGCAGGCGTTTTTTGTGTATGTGTTCTTTTATATCAGGTATTTTTTCGGTCATATTGAAGTCCCCTAACACCTCCATAAAGATGCTGTAGAATTCAATCATTGTTTCGGGCAGGTTTACCGCTGCCACAAACTGCGCGCCCGGTTTTGCAATTCTTGAGCATTCGCTGAAGACTTTACTTATATCCTGAACGTTGTTAATTCCATTGTTGGATACTATTAAATCAACCGAGGAATTGGGAAGAGGAATATTTTCAGCGGCGCCCGTAATGAGTTCAATGTTTTCTATTCCAAGAATGCTGATTTTCTTTCGGGCCCTCTGCACGGCAGCTTCCCAGGGATCAATTCCGTACAGTTTTGCGGTTCTGCCTAACCTCTGGGCAATTTCTATTAGGGGGAAGCCCAGTCCGAAACCGATATCGAGGACGGTCATACCGGGTTTAATTTTAATTGCGTCCAGAAGCTTTAGTCCAAATGGAGCCGACCACAAAGGGAGTTCATCAATAATTGATACTGAATCGGGGTTGTTGAAGTCAAACTGAGAGGGTAAAAAGTTATGCATAAAGAAGCCTCCTTATTAAGAAAGAGGCATAGCTGATCTGCCTCTTATATTAAACATAAAGGTATTTATTTTTTGGAAGCGACAGAAGTATTGTTCTTAACGAATATTATGTCTTTACCAAGCTCTTTAAGTGAGTTATCCAGGTGAGCCATTATGCCATTATAATTTTTGGCCGGATGAACCACAGTTGAAATAACCTCACGCGCATTTATTACAATTTTGCCGCCATCAGTATTATACTTTATGCTGAAGTTAAGACCCAGGGGTGAAGTGCTGTTAAAATCTGAAAGCTTTGAATAAAGCCTGTAGCCTTCAGGGACCTGTATTTCATACTGCACATTAAAGCTGTACGGGGAATCGAAATAGATGTCGTTAAACCTCTGCGAGGTAAACAGTTTATCCCTGAATTCCGAGAGAACTATATTTCCTGTGTTGACTGTAAGGAATGAATCTATAACTTCGCTTTTGAACTGTGACTTGCCTGAAGCCTTTGCCAGAATTCTGCTCTCATCTGAATAGTTGTTAAGAAGAAGTATTTCGGGCTTAGGAACAGAGGCTGCAATTTTTTCTTTGAAAAATTCTTCAGCCCTGCCTTTGTTGTAGTCGTAAAGTTTATACCTCATGCGCTGGGCAAGTGAGCCGGTATATGAAAGCTCGAGTGAATCCGTCAAAACGGCATCGCCTGACAGTTTGAGCCTGTGAATTTCAGATGCCGCATTATTTTCGGGCTTATCTGTAAATGAATACAATTTATGAACGCACGGCAGATCAGAAACAACGGGCATGCTGAGGTTATTCAGATACCATGGGTTCTCCGGCACCGAAGGGAGCGAGCGGTCGAAGTCGTATAGCTTTTCCTTTCCATTTATTTCAACGAGTACTGCAATTCTATCGAACCATATCATGCTAGGAGCGTCGTTTTCATATTTGCCGTCCCTGCGGTCGCGTATAAGCACGGCTTTTGGTTTAAGGTCCCACTTTTCAAGTATTTTATACATGATGTAAGCGATATCGGTAGCATCGCCTTTTTTCTCTTCAAATACCTTATCAAGGTCGTCCATTCTGGGATAAACATAATTTTTCTTATTCAGCGCGAAATATTTTCTCATTGCTTTATAGAGGCTGTCGATTCTGTTGATATCGATATTTTCCTCATTTTTCTTAAATCCAAGCAGTTCAATTTCGCCGGAGCCGACAGATCCCTTATCGAGAATCTTATCGAAATATCTTTCGGTAATACTGTTCCAGTCGTTGTGGTCGCCGATATATTTATTATTCATATAGAAGCATGTCATCATTGAGCGGTCGGAGAAAGGGAGTGAAAACACTTCTGAGGGCATGGCGTTCAGGCTTCTGAGGCTCCAGAAGTAAGTTTCGCCGTCGCCGTAGTTCTGGCCGATCTGCTGGATTTTCGGCTGGCCTATTCTTTCGGCAGGATAGTTCTTAAATTCATATTCCTCTTTGGCCGGGAGGGTTATATAAACATTTGAGATTAGTGTTATATCCTCATCGTTATAGAAGAAAAGCCCTGCGCTGGAGGATGAGAACACATCCATCGCCTGGTATTCAATCTGCAGAAAGTCGCCCGCAGCAAGGTCGGGAACGTTGAACATTGCTTTTCTCATCAGGGGTTCGCCGTTTTTATCGCGGGAGGTAACAATGATCTTAACTTCGTCATCGGGCATTACGGAAACCCGGCCGTCGGGTTTCATAACTCTCACCTTAGCGGCAAAGCCGTTTTTAATTTCATCTCCGAAGGGTTCCAGGTATTCATATTCGAAGCTGCCGTATCTTTTAACCGCGGACTCATTAAGGAGCTTTACCATGAGGACCTTGGTAAAAATGGTATTTCTGGTAGGGATATCCACGCCGTAATAAAAGAACTCGCCGCCTGTTTCCTGGAAGCTCTGCTCTTTGAGTATAATAATGGCATCGGAGTTTGGAAATTTTTCCTTAGAAAGCTTTTCTAAAAGAGCCTTATCGGGAAGCGCCCTTGTAAAATCCTCCTGCGCGAAGAGGATGCATGGAATAAACAACGATAGAACGGTAAGGGATTTCAATAAATTCATTTTGCATTCCGGTTTGTTAGTTTGAATTTTTTATGTAAGTCTGAATATATGCCGTTGTATTTTTCAATGAAGTCCTTTCTGGCGGGCTCAGTAACGAAAGGGCCTATTGGGATCTGGTATGAATAGTTTAGTACAGCCGCAGCATTGCCCGAAGCTGCTTCTGTGTTCTGCATACCGGGAATCTGAAGCGCAAGGCTGATACGGTTAAACTTTGGGAAATAAAAGAGCTCATCATCTTTGTCTAATGTTCCATCGTAGAAGAGATCAGGGAATATTTTACAGAAACTGGTATAGCAGGCAGGAGCAATTCTGGTAAATGAATTAGGAAGTTTACCATTAAGGAAAACTTCAAAAGTGCCATCGTTACCTTTATTCCACTTCATTTCCGAAACCGATATATTGCGCGAGAGGTTTTCTTTGATCCAGTGCGTAATATAATCTTTCATATCCGTTCTGTTTAGGAAGATATCGGGAAAGAGGAAATCAATTGCATACTGTTTGGCGAATGAGAGTTTCAGTTCAGCCAGAAAGCCGTTGCCGTCTTCCTTTAGTTCGCCCGTTATGCTGAAAAGGTTCATTTCATTCTCAGCGATTTTTACGGGCCTGGAATTATCCTTTTCAATTACTAGTGCCGTCTGGTTGGCCAGGTCGAAAGTTGTAAGTCCTGCTTCGCTTATCCTGTTGGTGCCGTCGTACCAGTAATCTTTTCCTTTATAAAAATAATGGACGATAGCGTGATTAAACTGGCTGGCGGGGATATCGTAGAATTCGACTCCCCTTCCCCTGAAGCACAGGGCAAGGCTGGCATTGACGCCGGCGCATTTGGCAAGAGTGTAAATGATTGCAGAATAATCCTTACAGTCGCCGAACTTTCTTTTAAGTATTAAAGAGCAATCATTTGGAATAAACTCCCCTCCCTGAATATAGACCTGCTCATACCTTATATTTTTCTGGCAGTAGTTAAATATTGCGTCCATTTTTTCTTTAGGGTCTGTTAAGCCTCGGGTAAGGTCTTCAGCCAGGGCTTTAATTTCGTCATTGGGTTTAATCTTGTCACTGATGAGATCCAGGTACCAGTTGCCGAATTCCACCCATGAGCCTGCGGCATTTTCGCCAAGCCTGGAGAAAGAGGCAATTATTTCCGGCTCATTGTTCAGTTTCTCAAACGGGCTGCTGTAAGGTTTATTTTTATAATTTGTCCAGCGGAATGTATATGCAGTATTATTCTCTTTTTGGGAAACGGCGGGAGTTGTGCTGCCGTTTACGGACTTATATTGGAGCTTGTAACTATCCGGAACAATTATCTCCAGAACTACTTCATCAGCTTTCATTCCTGCCTCAGCCGGGCTGAAGGATAGGCCAAGAGACGGGAATCCCTCTTTTACGGAGTAAATGAACTCCACAAAGTCACCCTCCTGGTTTTTCTCACCAAGCGGGAGTGAGTAAGCGGTTCTTTCATGAATAACACCGTTTGAGCTGGAGTTGCCGGTAAGCAGGTCCCCTTTTCCATAGCTTTCAATTGCAGAGCCGTCTTTATCTATCAGTCTGGCATGGAAGGATTCCAGCTCGTCCATTGAGCCAAGGGTGACATTAAGTGACTGGGTTCTGTTTTTTATATCATCAGAGAGCTTAACTAATTTGTGAGTGGATTCTGAGATCCTGCCCTTCTGGCCGAGCGTGTACGTTCTTTTGAGGTAAACCGTATGGTTTTCGCCATAGGAAGGCACCTTAAAACTTTTAATGGTTTCATACTGAAGGAAATTACTGCTGCATCCGCATATGAGGAAAAGCGCCAGACAAGCTAAATAGTATTTTTTCATTCGTAAAAATGTGTATGAGTTAAAGAATTTATGAGATAACAGTTAACAGAATCAGCCAAAACATCTATAGAAACGATTCATGTTTCCAGGGTTCAATAAATCTTCTTTAAGCAAAACGGCGCAAGGTTCTTAGCTCACCGGGGCTTTTACCCAGCCGGGCAGGCAGAGTATAAATAAACAAAAAAACGCACCCCAATAATAACAGAAATATTTCTTTCTCTGAAGGGAAAAAATATTAAAATTAAAAATTAGCGGCGGGCATGGAAATATTTTTCCCAAAGTAAACTATTTTGCCAGTTTTTGCATTATTAATATATAACCAGAGTTGAACCTGAATCCTTTAATTTTATTCTGCATCAAACTTTTAGAGGCGGCAGGAACTTTTAAGATTCAGAGAAGGTCATACTGAAACAGCCTGTTTTAAGGATTCCGGGAAAGCATTAAAAACGGACAATGAGCTCTTCAGAAAGATATTTATGTTAAGAGTATATAAAAATTATTTAATAGTTGAAATTTTAAGGATGGTTCCCTCTTCACTTCCCTTTTTGATTAAAAAGGGGCTTTGCGGCCTGGGCTGCATTGAAACCGATACTGACTCACTTGAAGCAGTTGCCAAAAGGAAAGGTTTTTCAGACGAGGAAATAGATTCAATTGTAAAGGAAATTAACAGGCTGAGCCGGAATGGCGGATAAAAAATAATTTTTCTCTCAAAAACCCCAGATAATTGCCCCGGGATTCTAAAGGTCCCGGGGCTTTTTTATTACCTTAAATGGTTAATCGTCGTCATCGTCAGTTTTGTCTGTCCTGTAGTTAATAAATGCGCTTCTTACAGGAGCGGGCATTGGGGAATCTTCCCCTTTAACAGATTTCCAGACTATTTCATTCAGCTCGATATCGCCTGCAGCGTCTTCTTTGGAGAAATCCATACTATCGCTTCTCAGCTGTCCGAATGAGCCCTTCTTATTTTTTTCATTTATGTCGACATTGGCCTTCAGCGCCGTGTAAGGCGAGAGGTCGGCTATGGAGGTAAAGGAATTGTACATCGGGCGGGCCGCGGCGTCGTACTGCGACATTGGGGGGAGGCCCAGGATCAGTTCCATTGTTCTAATCATTGAGCTTGTGGAATACATCTCGTGATCCACAAATTTATGTTTTGTATAAGGGCTTATTACAAGGGCCTCCGTCCTGTGGGCATCGATGTGGTCGGGACCGTTCTGTGCGTCGTCCTCAATTATGAATATTGCGCATTCGTTCCAGTACCTGCTGTGTGAAATTCTTTCAACGAGCATTCCAACGGCCTGGTCGTTTTGTGCGGCGTAGGAAATTGGAGAAAGCCTGCTTGTGGATGTGCCCCAGGTGTGATCGTTAGGGAGCCTGAGGACCTGGAATTCAGGGAGGTTTCCGTTTTTCTCATATTCGTCAAACTCTTTCGTCCAATGCTTCACGCGTTCGAGGTCTGAATAGGCAAGATCCCATCCCCAGTAAAAAGGAGCCACGTGCCCTTCGAGCGATTTGATGGCGGCTTTGGATGAATCCTGGTCTGTTTTGCCGTTATGCACAAATTCGCCGTAAGAGCGGTAAGAGACGTTATTTCTAAGGCAGTTATCCCAGAAATATCCGTTTTCGGGGTATGCGATTGGGTAGCCGCCTTCGAACTCGTACTGCCCGCCGCGGCCGCCGTAGTAGTTGGGCCATGATTTTTCCACATAGTCGGTTGCATAAGCGCCCATAGTCCAGTTATGCCCGTCGGCGCTCACCTCGGCATCGGCGTAGAAGTTATCGAGCAGAACGAACTGCCGGGCAAGCGCGTGAAGGTTTGGGGTAACTTTTTCGGGGAAGAGGCAGAGGCTTTCGTCTCCGTTACCTTCCTTCATATCGCCGAAGACCTGGTCGTAGGTTCTGTTTTCTTTTACAATATAGAATATGTGTTTAATTTTTCCCGATTTTAGGCCGTCTTTTAGTGGGATGGGTCCATCCTGATTGGCATCTTTAAGATAATCGGGGCGGTTGGTAAAAGGAGAATTCTTATATACTGCCTGCGAGTAAGCTTTCATCTCTTCAGGCTTCGGGTCGTTTATAACAGAAAGAGTTCCTTTAAGGAGTGTTCCTATATACTGTTCACCTTCCTCCCTGAAGTAAGGGTTTGGCCCTTTGGGGTTAGCCAATGAGTGTCCCCCCTTGCCGTTTGCTACAATTATTGTATTGTCCGAAAGGATCTTTACGCTTGTGGGGTACCATCCGGTTGGAATAAAGCCAAGCGAGCGCGACCGGCCGGGATTTGAAATATCAAATACTGCAAGGGAGTTATTATCGGCATTGGCAATATAAAGTTTTTTGCCGTCGGGGCTAAGAGCCACGCCGTTCGGGGTTGATCCCGGAGGTGCATCGGGGGTGAGGCCGGAATTTATTTTTTCAATTTCCCTTCCCTTTTCGACGTCAATTATTGAAACAGAGTTAACGTTTGCGTTTGAGGTAAATAAATATTTGCCGTCTGGTGATTCAATCATGTCGTTGGGATGGCTGCCCGTGGGAATAGTCTTTTCAACTTTAAGTGTATTTTTATCCAGGAGCGCTATAGCCGCGCCTCCCCAGAGGGAGATATAGACGTAATTGCTTTTCTTTGAAGCAAGGCAGGTATAAGGCTTTGAAGGAAGACTTATTGTGGAGGTTACGCTTTTAGTTTTCATATCTATTACGTACAGCACTCCGGCAAAGCGGTCGGCAGCGTAAATGCGTCCCTGAGCCTCATCGATATCGAGTCCGGCAATCCAAGTTTTATCCTTAGGCCATTTTTGGGCAATAACGATTGAGTCGCTTTCGGTAAGTGTGCCGTTATTAAAATTATAGATATTTATTCTTCCGCTGGTGCCGGCGGAGGCGGCAAGTTTATTACCGTTGTCAAAAAATTTTATTCCGACCCAGAGGTTAGGCACATTAAGGGTCTGTACGGTTTCAGCTTTCTTAAGGTTAATTACGCTGAGAGTAGGTTTACTCTGTCCGTTATTTGTGGTTACGGCGTAATTTTCATCGGGGCTGATAGCCATATTAAGCGGGAGGTCGCCAATATCGGTCTGCCTGCCCGCGGGAGAAAGGTACCACCCGTTAGAAAGGAGGACACGGGTCTCAGATATGCTGCCGGGAGTTGTAATTTTTCCGGAGGAAGAGCATCCGGAGAGCATGATGCCGGCCAGTGCAGCAAGAGCAATAATATTATTTTTCATCTAAATTTATCCTTATGTAAGGTGTTTGTTTTCAGATATGTAAAAATAATAATATTCGGGTTAAATGGGGTGTGGGTAAGAAAATTATTGCAATTACGCATATGGGATTCCGTCCTCCGCGGAGGACGAGGGATGTCAGGAAATGGTTCCTGACATCCCCGGGAATAAAAAAGATTGTTATGGGCCGGCATTCCGGGGAGGGCCGGAACAGAGAAAAGCGGCCCTCCCCTTTGTGCTATTGTACTGTAACGGTGCCGTGCATAGTGGATGAGTGATAACGGCAATAGTAAGGGTATGTGCCTTTGGCACTAAATGTAAAGCTGTAGACGGCATTCGTATTCATGTTGCCGCTGTCGAATTTGTTATCGGGACTGCCGGGGGTGCCGCTTGTGACTGTATGTGCCATGCCATCCATGTTTGTCCATGTAACCACTGAGCCTGCCGGGACTGTTATTGCTGAAGGAGAAAATGACATGTTCTGGATTGTTACCTTATAAGTTCCCTTGCCTCCCGAGCCTCCTCCTGAATTTTTGCTGGTATCCGTGCCCCCTCCGGTAGTTCCTCCGGGGTAGCTGTTTGTGCCTGTATCATTTTTGCTGCAGCCTGCAAGCGCCACTAAAGCCAGGACTATCACCGCAAGCAGCACGCGGAATTTATTTTTGGTGAAATTATTTTTTATGAAATACATAATTTCTATTCTGCCTTTCTTATATTCTTAAATACATTTGCAACAATTCTGTCGCATCTGATAAGATTAAAGTTATAAATGTCTTTATAGTGATAATACTGGCTGAGACTTTCTCTTAAAATATTTTTTGCCCTGTTAAGCCTGACTTTGACGTTTGCTTCGGTTATGTTAAGGGATTTGCTGGTTTCGCTGACACTCATATCTTCAATCTCGCGCATTATAAATACCACCCTGTATTTTTCGGGCAGTTCATCTACAGCTTTTTCAAGTATATCTTTTAGCTCGTTATTAAGCGTACTATTATAAGGAGTCTCCATATTGTATGTCCCCACTTCCGGCGGATCATAAGAATTGTTAATTAAATCAGGGTCGAAGTAATTCTGGAAGCGTTTCTTTTTCTTGAGTCCCTGGAGGAGTTCATTTATGTAGATGCGGATAAGCCATGTGGAAAAGCTGGATCTTCCCTGGAAGTTATTAAGCTGTTCGTAGGCTTTAAGGTATGCCGACTGAATAGCGTCCTCAATTTCGTCATCGTCCCTGAGGTATGCATGCCCTATTCTGAAAAGCCTCTGGTTATACCTGCGCATAATTACCTCATAGAAGTTAATGTCGCCGCCGGTGACTTTTTTAACAATTTCCTCATCGCTGAGTAAGTGATTTGCCGCCAGAGTGTATGACTTTGTTTCCGTTACCATTGCTTATTCCTCTCTGTTCTTTCTTATTGGATTCCCGGGAGCGGGAAAGGTTACAAATCAGTTTTTGTAACCTTTTATTCCCTCAATTATCAAATAATTAGGAACAAAAAAAAGGGACAATAAATGATCACGGCAATCGTTCTTTTCGCAATAGGGGCCTTATTCGGGCTTCACGTTTTAACACATATATTAAAGACAGAGCCCTCGCCGAAGGCCTCGGTAATACTTCACGGGCTTTTTGCGGCTGCGGCGCTTGTTATCCTGATAGTTACAATAGCAAATGGCAGGGCTGCCGGCCTAACTATAGCAAGCCTGGTACTTTTTATAATAGCAGCCTTAGGCGGATTTATAATGTTTTACATGGATATGGGTAAAAAGCGTCTGCCTCCAAAGGCACTTGCAATAATTCATCCTTTACTGGCAGCCGCAGGTTTAGTAATATTAATAATATATACGTTTGGAAGATAAAAGGATTTAGATCAACAAAAAAACGGGTCTGGAATACCAGGAGGCTTCATATGGTTATCGGGAATAAAATGGCTTCTTTGCTACTGGGGTATTTTCTTATTTCGGTTTCACTTTATGCCACCGAGCATGACGTGGACAAAGCGAAGAAGAACCAGGTAAAGTTCACTTCTGACGCAAAAATTGAGACGTTTGACGGCACGACGGATAAGATTGACGGCTACATAGCCTGGGATGGAGACGACATATTAAATAAAAACCAGCTTTATTTTGAAGTTGACTTAAGGACGCTGGATACCGGAATAGGCCTCAGGAACCGTCACATGAAAGAGGAGTATCTTGAAACGGACAAGTATCCGATGACGAATTTCAAGGGAAAGCTTGTAAAGGCGGATAAGTCGAGCGACGGGAAGCTGAATGTTACGGCCGAAGGCAATATGTTCATTCACGGAGTTACGAAGCCGATAACGATAAAAGGGACTTTGATACCCTCTGATGGCGGGGGCTACAGGGTGCAGAGCAACTTTGAAGTAAAGCTTACGGATTACAACATACCGATTCCGCAGCTGATGTTTCTTAAGATCAGTGAAGTAATGAAGCTGAACCTGGATTTCTTTACGAAAAAGGTAAAATAAAGAAAATCTGGGGCTAAAGCCCAAATATTTTTTGCCCGTTCCCACGAGCTAAAGCTCGTGGCTATTCAGTGGCTATTCAGTGGCTATTCACCGTGAGCTATTCAGCCGTGAGATAGTCAGCCGTGAGATAGTCAGCCGTGAGATAGTCAATAAGCACATTATAAAAGAGAGAGAGATATTTCAGATCAGTATCTTCTTATATCAATCGTTTTTGCGAAGACTATATATTTGCCGTCAAATGAGAGTGAGGCTGTTATTAATTCTACTTTTCCCCCTAATTCCGTATATACCAGGTGCCTGTCTGTTCCATCGGAGTTAATTATGTAAATGTTATTTTTATCGTAGATGACGACCTTGCTCCCGTCGGGGGACAGGGAAAATTTCTGTCCTTCGCCAAGTAAGACCGTGCGCGAGTTATCAGCCAGATCAATGATCTTAATGTAATATTTATTATCCTCACGGACTGTGCACAATATCCTGTCTCCATCCATTACCTCAAAGTGTTCTCCAAAAAGAGGTATTGATTTATAGCTGATAAGTTCTGAATCAGTGCCTGTCCTTAAAGTATAAGAGCGCAGTGAATATATGTCTGAAGGCCAGTTCCATGCCCGCTGCAGATAGATAACCCGTGTATCGTTAAAAATGAAAGCCGGGCTTTTAACCACAGCGGAATCGGAAGATCTCCTTATGGTTAAAATATTATCGACAATGTTATTGTTTCCATACCTGTCGAGTACAGTGATGCCGAATCCATCCTGGCAGACAACTTTTGCCATGCTTTTTGAATAGCCGGCGCTGGCAACAGGAGTATGTGCCGTATTCAGGATTTGAGACAGACCCAGTGTACCGGGATCCAGTTCATATAAGCCATGATATACGGTAGGAAGAAGTATTTTGCTGTTGCCGGGTGAGAATGAAAAATTTTTAATATCCGAATAGTCGTCCTTCCACAATAAAGTCTGGTCGGATCCGTCGGGATTTATTACATTCAAGCCAAGAGTTGAACTTCGGCTGCTGAGGTATAGAATTTTATTTGTTGCGGACAGGAAAGCGCAAAGTCTGCCGCCATCAGCAATTTTGGCGGAAGATGAGCCGTCGGATTTTGCGACCCACAATTCATAATTAATCTCAATGGGGTCGTCCGCCTCGGGGCCGAAAATGTCCTCGACGCAGGAACTGAAAGTAAATGAGAACAATGCAAGAATAAGGACAGTTAAATACCGTTTTTTGTCTGGCCTCAGCTTCATGGATCTGCCGCAATAATTCTGAAAAAAGGGGTTTATTAATATATATGGTGACGAGGAGCGTTTTCGGAAAATTTTTTGAAAAAATAATTATTTTTTGAGGGAGGTGAGGTTGGCATACAAAGTCGGACAAGAGGTGTCGGGGAAATGGTTCCCGACACCACTGGAATGATTAATACCAGATCCTATTTGATCAAAAGCAGTTTTTTCGAATCCCTGAACTCCCCGGCCTGAATAGTATAGAGGTAAATGCCTGAAGGGAGTGCGGATGCATTGAACTGAAGGGAATGATTTCCTGCATCATTATATTCATTCAGAAGGGTTTTTACTTCTTTACCCAGCATGTCGTAAACTTTTAGTGTTACGACTCTGCCTTCGGGGATTGAATAGCTAATGGTAGTTGACGGGTTAAATGGATTGGGATAATTCTGCAGAAGCCTGAAGTCTGCGGCCTGTGCAGGATTATCTTTTACATCCATTGTGTATAAAGGCTGATCGGTCTTAAAAATAATACCGTCATCGCTAATCAGCCAGCCATGGGACTTATCCGGAAAAACAATATCGCGGTTCATTACATTTTCAACGCCGAGCTGGTATTCGTGGTAAGTGGCGCATGTATCTGTGCTGAAATAAAGTTTGGTCCCATCGGTAAACCAGACCTTAGCCGGGTCGCCCGGAATAAACTCTATGTCGTTGCCCCAGCCGGAAGAAGGCAGAGGCACGGACTGGAAGTTCTTTCCGCCGTCTTTAGTGCGGCAGACAGCGAGGTTACCTTTGGACACCATTCTGATATAAATGCCCAGATTATCGTCATAGAATTTAATAATCATGAGGCCAGTCTGCGGCTCAAGTTTAGTCCAGCTTTTGCCTCCGTCCAAAGTCTTATAGATATACTGGGGATTGATTCCGGATTCAAAGAAGTAGCCTGTTTTAAGGCTGGGGAAATCGAGTCTGCGCCACATGTCGCCGGAAGAGCTGCCAAAAGCAGCAGGGTTAACAGACGTCCAGGTATTTCCGCCATCGGAGGTATTCAGGAAGACCGCAGGCAGGTCCGACGAGCTGTTATCTCCCATAGCCACGCCGTTTTTCAGGTCGAACATTTTAATAAAGTTCAGCATGCAGCCGCTTTTGGTATTGTCGTAGTATTGGATTTTCCAGCTCTGGCCGCCGTCGGAAGTATAGTAAATTTCGCCTTTGGCTGTTGTGGCCCATATGTTGTCCTTTGCGGGCATGGACAGGTCGACAAAGCTACTGGAGGAAGAATTAAATATTTGTTTCCAGGTTTTTCCGCCGTCAGAGGTTAAATAGATGCTGCCCGGGTTAGCATTGACGGATATAACGGCATTATCGCCATCGAAGGCGTCTATGGAATTGGCCGTTGCCCATGCTGCGGGCAGGCCCGAGGGACTTTTGAGCTGCATCCACTGCGCCTGGCATACGGATGCGGATGAAACAAAGGCAATTAACAAAAGAAAAAGGGTAGACAGACGTGCCATAACTGCTTCTCCTCATTATATTCAGAATATTATTTCCAGAGACAAAACGGGCAGTGTTAAACTCAAAAAACAATGGCTCTTTATGTAAAAATAACTGTATTCTATAATGAGACAGGGACAGTGTAAAAAGGGAATGTTATTACAAAGTTAATATGTTAAATATAAAGTAGCAAGTTACTAATGAAGAAGCTGAGCAAAGCAGCAGGCAATAGACACGGCTCTCCGTGGAGAGCCGTGGGGATGCTGCAGTTTGTCTATAACATAAATTTTACAGACATGCTGAAAGCATCTTTGTTTAT
>JAAXKN010000050.1:0-7743 GCA_025612375.1 Ignavibacteria bacterium | reverse complement strand
TGCAGTTTGTCTATAACATAAATTTTACAGACATGCTGAAAGCATCTTTGTTTATTAATGCCTTTTTTTGAATTTCTATATAGTATGGCGGATTTGATTCATCAACCTTCTGCCAGTCGGACAGGCTGTAGTTCAGATCAAGCTCAAGCATATTCTTCAGGTTTAAGATCCTGTTAACCGGGATGTTGATTCCGAAGCCGTATCTGTTTACAGGGTACTGAGGCGAATAATCCCAGAGATTATTTATCTGAAGTTCATTCTCCCTGCCGAAGCTAAGCTGAAGAATTTCCAGCAGCGTCAGCTCAAGTCCGTAATTTGGTTTCCACTCATTGAATTTATAATCGGCGCCATAAAATACGGCATCGAACGCAGCCATAAACCTTACAGGTTCAAGGTCATATATCTTCTGAATTGAAGGGACAAAAGTGTAAGATAAACCCGTTCTGATATTCTGGCTTAGAGGGTCTTTAGCGGACGTTTCGCTGTAGGACATTTTTGTATTCAATACATTCCTGAAATGTACACCAATCTGAAATTCATCCCGCGGGGTGAGTAAAACTGCTTCGGGGAACTGGTACAATGCCGACAAGCTCAAATCAAATGCTTTACCCGTCACTTCTTTTGGTAATTGTCCAAAGTGCAGAAGCAGTGAATTATTGTTATCCACATAATAGTCTGCCGAGATTCCCAAAGATAATTTATCTATAACTTTCCGGGCATAATGAACTGCGTATATAGTTTGAGATTCCTCAAAAAAGCCATCATACTTAAATGCCAGGCTGTTTACTGAAAAACCAACCGTTCCAAGGTTTTCCGGCAATGGAGCCACAGCGGCATAATCATTTGGGGTTACTTTATTTGGCAGCATCACGCCAATTCCATGCCCATTAGAGAATGCTGCGCCGTAGTAGTTAATACCGGCTAATCCGGCGGTATTATAGAACATTGATTCAAGTCCTTTGGCAACTCCGGTATAAGCATCCCCGAGTCTGATCACCCTTGCAAAGCGTGAAGTATTATATGAATCAAAAGCACCCGATTGTGCTGAAGCATTAAACCAGGTTACTAAGACAAGAAGAAGGATTTTAACTGCTTTCATAAATATCCTTAATTGATTGATTTGTAAATTTCTTTCGATTCCAGGCTGGACCGTAAAAATATATTTCTTACATATATATATGGTGACGAGGGGCGTTTTCGGAAAATTATTTTGGGAAATGTTATTTTTTTGGTTTGAGGGCAATTTTGAGTGCTGTGGGGGCCATCAGGATCTTTCATACATGGAATAAGTGATATTTAATTGTATTGCGCAAAATCACCGCATTTCTTAGAACCGCTTTAGATGTTTCAGTATGCCGTTAGTTTTCTCAATCACGGACTTTTATATATCTTGACATTGTTTAACCTATAGGTTAACTTATGTATACAATTGAAGAACTTTATTCCGGGCAGGCTGCAGCTGTTTTCGTACTGAAGGAATCTGAGAATGAAACCCTTTTTCTTGAGAGCTTAAAGAAAAAGTATCCTCAGGCTTATAAAAGGCTGCTATCTATGATAAAAAATACATGTGAGCATGGTCTGATAAGAGATGAAACAAAATACAAACCCTTGTCCAGAAATATTCATGAATTTAAGCCTGAAGGCATTAGAATATTGTCCTTCAAATTACCAAATGAAAACAGAGAAGTGGAAATCATTCTCACCGAATATTTTAAAAAGCCGGCAGGAAAAAAGCAGTATAAACCATATATAGAGCGGGCAGAAAAGATAGCGGCAGAAGTTATTAGAGAATATAATGAAGGAACTTTAATTATCAGGAAAGGATAAAGCATGAGAGCAAAAGACTGGTTCTTAAATGAATTAGATGAAGTTAAGAATGACGTTGAATTTCAGACTTATGATGCAAACCTGAGATTTGTTGAGGAATTAATTAAAATCTCGCAGAAGGAAAATATTGAGCATCTGAATAAATTTTTATCAGAAAAGCTCAACTGCAGCGCCGCTTATATATCAAAGATATTAAAGGGGAATCCTAATTTAACGATAAAAAAGATGGTGGAATTGGGACTAGCTTTTAATCATAAAATTGAAATAAGATTAGTGCCGGTTGAATCCTCTACCAGTCCAGCCACACAGGCTGTTGAAAAGAATTCAGCCGATAATAAATCCAGCGTAAAAGACATGTCTGTGCAATTACCTAAAGAAAAGCGCATCAAGAAAAATCCGATAAAAAGAGCCTCAAAGCGCAGAACTTCAAATGTATAATTCTCATGTTTTAAAATGAAAAAGCCCTGGATGATTAATCCAAGGCTTTTATTGTGAGCGCGGGTGGTTTCGAACCACCGACCCTCTGCTTAAAAGGTAGTTGGGTGTAGGAATTTAATTCGGATGGTAAAACTTACACTTCCTTTAAAGTTTTCAGTGATCTGGATAAATATCTGAACGTTCCAGTCATTTGGAAGGATTCCATATTGCACATTTTACCTTAACTGAGATACTTTTTCAGGATAATCTGCCAGCCGAAGAAAATAAATTCTTCAAAAAATTTTCTCAAAACGTTCTTCGTCACCATATATAAGTATAGGAATATTTTTTCTGCGTTCCGGGAGCAATGGCAATTTTGAACGGTTCCCCTTAATATTTCTTTTGAGAAAATCAATTGGTAGAAATACCTAATTTTTATTTTTATAATCAGTATAAGTACTGATTGACATAATTGATTGAATTATTTAACTTGAGTTCGCAACAGATTTTAATGCCCTTCAATGATAAAGATTAAACTTAGTTAGTCCCTTAATGAGTTAGGTTCTTTAAATTGTAAGCTGATTCCTGCACATTTATAATGAAGTTTATTACTGTCTATTTATAATAGGCAGAATTTATATAGTTCCTGTTTTTGTTTTAAGAACTCGATAATTTCACAATAAACCTAAATAGCAGGTGGATCAATGATACTTAGAACCATCATCACTATCTTATTTGCATTCTGTTTCCAGCTTTATGCTCAGATCACTCCGCAGTTCCAGTGGAGGACGATTAAAACCGATATTAATTCCAGCTTCGTGAAAATCACCTTCAGCGATTCGCTTCACGGCTGGGCGATGACACAGTATGAACTTGCAAGAACTACCGACGGAGGTGAATCCTGGCAGGAACAGACTCTTCCTGTTGATTCATTAGACTTAAGGAGAATACTTTTTACAAGCAGCTCTACAGGATACATCACTGGTGAAAAAGGACTTATTCTTGCCACTAAAGACGGAGGGAGTCACTGGATAAAACAGAATAGCGGTGATAATGACCATCTTCTTAGAGGTATTTCCTTTCTTAATGACTCGACCGGCTGGGTTACAGGTGAAATGGATGATGGTAAGAAAAGAGGCGGAATTCTCCTCCATACAACAAATGGCGGGGAAAAATGGGATACCTTAAGCGACAGGTCGGATGGGATACTTTATTATGATGTAAATTTCCAGGATAACAATAATGGAATCATAATAGGAAGCAAGGGATGGGACAACTTGGATCTGATGAAAATTTACAGAACTACAGACGGAGGAAAAAATCTCAATATGGTTAATCAGTTTGGCGGGGTTCAGACTTTTGCCCTATACAGAGCTGGTAAAGACACTCTCTGGAGCGGAGGATTCGGTTTCATGAAATCCATTGATTACGGAATTTCGTGGAACAGGTACTCGAATGTAGAACTGCCGGATTCAACAAAATATCTCCTTATATTCGAAGACTTGCTGCCGATAGGGGGCAAAAAGGGTTATGCCGTAATATCTGATGTTCGTGGAGCTGATAAAATTACACTCAGACTGCACTACACTGAAGATGAGGGTGATAACTGGAAAATTGTCTCAACGCCGGAAGGCTTTCAGCCTTTGGCAGTTTGCAAAGGAGGGAATTACTTTTATCTTGCGGGCTATGAAGGGCAAATCATTACAAATAGACCTAAGAGTATGGGTATTGAAAAAAAAGTAAGTGGAGTCAGCTCATTTCAGCTTATGCAGAACTATCCTAATCCTTTCAATCCATCTACCACTATTGAATTTTTCACGCCCAACGAATCCCAAGTTTCTTTAGTTGTATATAATCTACTTGGAAAAGAAGTTAAATGTCTAGTTAATGAACACATATCTGCAGGACGATATAAGATGCAATGGGATGGTGCGGACAATTATGGCAAAGAAGTTCCTTCCGGAGTATATCTGTTCAATCTGAAAATCGGAAATAAGTCGGAATTAAAAAAGGCTCTTCTGTTAAGATGAGCTTTGAAATAATACCATCACCAAACTATCTTCATAGGAGGCATAATGTTGCGAAAAGTGTTCTTATCTTGTCTAATTCTTCTAATACTCTCTCATTTGGAATCAATTAGAGTTTTTGCACAAAATGAAGAATTAACTCTAAAAGAAATGTGTAATCAAAGTACAGACATCGTTGTTGCTAAAATTGTCGCAAAAAATAGTTACTACTCCTTTGATAAAAAGGATGTTTTTACGGATGTCACACTAAAAGTAACGAAAAAAATTAAGGGTAAATTTAAGACAAACGAAGAAATAAAAATCAAAACTTATGGAGGAACGATTGATGGTATAACCACATTAATTGTGGGAGGACCATCTTTTCAGGAAAACACAAGCTCTGTTTATTTCTTTGAAGAAAAAAAATCAACAAAAACCGGCAAAATTGAAAATCACAGAATTGTGGGTTTTTCTCAGGGAAAGTTTGATATTATAGAAGAGAAAAATGAAAAGAAAGTAAAAAGGGATTCTGGTTTTACCCGATTTGTTTTGGATGATTCGGGTGAAAGTCTGGATTTTTCACATGGAAAATCTTTCAGCTTAGATAATTTTATTCAACAAATAACAAAACATTTATAAATGGTAGAGGCTCTCCATGAAAAAGAATCTATTTTTCTCTGCGCTACTTATTTTATTATTCCCAATTTTGCTGATAAAAGCTGAACATTTTATACTTGTCTCGCCAAATTATTATACTTACAGTGTGAATAGCTTAAGCGCCTCAATAGGGGATGCAGGTATTGCTCACTGGGCTCCAGGTTCATCGCATGGCTATTATTTGACAAGTTCTGCTGGGGATGGGCTCTCCCTTGAATTAACCCAGCAAGAGACACAGAAATCAATAGATGCTTGGGGAAGTATAAGTACAAAAAATATATCTCTCAGTTATTATGGATATAATCCAAGTTTATCATGGGGTGAAGATGGGATTAATGTAATTCATTGGGCGGAAGATGGCGACAGAGCTTGGGCCTCAGGCGGTCCTTTATATTCAAACCCGAACGCTGGGGGACTCACTATAATAAAAGTCAATTCTAAAAATGAACTTATTGAAGCCGATATATTAATGAACGGAAAAAATAAGGTATGGGTAGCTCCTACAGAAATTTATAATCCTCATGAAATTAGAGGCTGTCTGACTCACGAGCTCGGACATTCAATTGGGTTAGGTCATGCGGACTATGGTGCACATGAAACAATGAGTATATATGGCGTAGATTGGGATCCAAGAATTTTATCATATAATGACATTGTCGGTGCATCTTTCGTTGGCGGTTATCTGATAAGAAACGAAAGTTTTTCCGGCCCAATGTACTTTGATTGGCCGATTACAATTGCAAGTGGAACTACAATATATTTTAATGCTGGAACAACTGTTTATCTGCAAAGCGGGAATTCTATGACTATTAACGGCGACTTAGTAGTTAACGGTACCCCAACTAATAAAATCAACTTCCAGAGGAACGGCACCTCAGGCCGCTGGGGAAATCTTATCTTTGACAGGTATGGCGTAGCAGGATCTACCTTAAGCAATGTGAATTTATATAACGGTAACGAAATCCGCGTCATGAATTCCGCTAAAGTCACTATTTCAAACTGCTTGCTGAAAGATTTCTATAACGGGATTTATATCTATAAGGCTACTGTACTGATAGATAGTAACCAGATTATTAATCCTCAGCAGAACGGAATCTACGGGGAAGCTTCAGGTTTTTACCCTGTTATTACTCACAATACGATCACAAAAACCAATCATTCCGGTCAGGGCATTCATCTGATGAACAGTACTACCGGATTTATAGCTCACAACGACATTTCGGGATGTGATTATGGGGTTTACATCGGAAGCGCAACCGCCTTTTTTAGTGATAAAGTTTGGAGCATGTTTTATCCGAATAACAAATTTACAGATAATAATACGGCAATGTGCGCTGCATGGGGAGGCTTTCTTTCGGCCGGACAATTGAACTACAATACTGCGTATAATACAATTCACCCCAGCAGAAGCTATGATGCCTACGCCTATCAGAGCGGAATTCTTGTTGCCCAGTATAACTACTGGGAGGGCTATAATCCCAAGGTCTATTATGACGGGACCTCATCCGTGAGCGTGGCAAATATGTTGGCAGATGACCCATGGACGACGCCCTATTATGGGCCTGAATATGCAATGGCAAACAATTCCTCTATAAGTAAAACCACTCTGTCAAAAACGACTTTGACTGCTCCGGAAACAGATCCTGTTGATCTTTCTGCTGGCGTAAAGCTTGAGAAAGAAGGCAGGCTTGGGGATGCCATCACCTGGTATAAGACTCTCGTAAATTCAGACAAGTATCAGCCCTTTGCCCTTAGTGAACTGATGAGAATAAAGAACATGTATTCCAAGAGTGACATCTTAAGCTACATGGAAGGACTCTCAAAAGTAAAGAAGAATTCTAATCTGGAGAAACTGCTTGGAGACAACTATCTTCAGAATGGTGAGTTTGACAAGGCAGTAGCATGGTTCGACAATGCTGTCAGTTCGTCATCAAGTGAACAGGAAGCTCTTGATGCCAAGTTCTCAAAGCTTTTTGCCTATATAAACGTAAAGAAAGATATGGGAATAGCTCAGGAGATTCTCACGGATATTAAAAAAGGCAATGTCTCAGACTTCTATTTTTCCTCCAGAATTGAGACAGCAGAAAATCTGATGAATGATCCTTCAGCTTATTCTGCCAATAAAGATGAGAATCTTGGGAAATCCGTTCAATCATCAGAAAACAGCATTATTGTTACTGACTACTCATTATCGCAGAACTACCCGAACCCGTTCAATCCTACGACAACCATCCGCTATTCAGTTCCCGTAAGTTCAAACGTCAAGCTTATGGTGTATGACATGCTTGGAAATGAAGTCGCTTCACTTGTAAATGAGGTAAAGCCTGCCGGAAGTTATGAGGTCAGGTTTGATGCTTCTTCACTGCCAAGTGGCGTTTATGTTTACACTATTCAGACTGAGCATTTCAGAAGCAGTAAAAAGCTTCTTTTAATGAAATAAGGAAGATCTTCCGGTTGACTGGCTTTCAAGCAAAGCAGGCTGCCGGTACTTATTAGTCACTTTAACAAAAAGCCCTGGAATTAACATTCAGGGCTTTTTTTGTTTTCTATATGAATATCATGAATCACGCCAAAAGCAGGTAATACTTAAACATTATTAGGTAAGAATTCTGCCGCCAAATGTGGCTTTCACCCTGTCATTTCGAGTCCAAAACGAGTCCACTACTTTAAAATAGCAAAGCCCCGGAAATCCGAGGCTTTGATTTTATGTTGAATTCTCAACTCTTTTTGTGAGCGCGGGTGGTTTCGAACCACCGACCCTCTGCTTAAAAGGCAGACAAACGGTCCTATATCCCGTTACATTTTAACATCTTACAGAATCTGCAGTAACAACTGT
>JAAXKN010000049.1:5732-28662 GCA_025612375.1 Ignavibacteria bacterium | reverse complement strand
CGCTGAAAAATAGGGGATAGTTTCCCATGCTTATAAGAAATTGAAACAAGAGCATTTAGAATCATGCAGTTATTAAGCACCGAAGGTGCGCTCTGTGTATAGAAGAACGGATCCACCACACCTATGGAGCCCTGTAGGGGCGAAATGTCTCCACCCCGGACACAAAAAATGTTAAAAATATGGGACTTACCTGAATAGCAAGTCCATTCTTTTGTCTCAAAATTATACAATCTTTTTTTGGTTGTTATACTTTTTTTTTATACTTTTGGATAGTAAATTAGAAAATGTAAGGTTTGATATGGCTAGAGTTAAAAATATTGAAGCTTTTTGTAATGTTTGTAATTCAGTAACTAAGATGGAACTCGCAGGCGACGCTAAGGTCTTCGACCTGCAGAATAAAAAATGGGCTAAATGCAAAAAATGCAAGCAGATGATCATCATCGACCCGACTGAAAGCCCGAAGCCCGAAAAACTGACGGCTGATAATATCGAAATTGAAAACTGCTCTGAATATTCACCTAAGAAGAGCTATACGGTCGGCGAGTCGATTTATCATTCTGCCTGGGATGATTATGGAAGGGTAATCGGCAAGGAAGTATCCTCCGGCGGCCAGAATACGATTAAAGTAGAGTTCCAGAAACTTGGTCATAAAAAACTAATTGAATCAATTTTATAACACTTTAACACCATCCGAAGGCAGGTGAAATAATTTGGTAGGGATCGTTCTACAGGACAACGAATCTATTGATAAGGCTCTTAAGAGATTTAAAAAGAAATATGAACGCTCTGGTGTATTGAAAGAATACAAAAAGAGAACTTTCTTTGTTAAACCCTCTATTGAAAAAAGAATGGAGCGTATCAAAGCCCAGAGACGTGCAAGCCGCGAGAATATGCATAACGACTAATAAAAAAACCCCGTAAGGGGTTTTTTTGTATCTTTTACTAAAGCGTGATCGATTTCTTGTGGTTAGTGGGCTTGTTCAGGTAATGCTTCTCAAAATACTGCGTGATTTCCCTGAAAGCCTCCTCGGGCGTGTTGCAGAAGCTCAGAAGATCCAGATCCTCCGGGTTTATTACGCCGAATTCTATCAGTGCGTCAAAATTCAGCACCGTCTTCCAGTACTTCTCATCGTAAACAATAATTTTCATCTGCTTCTTGATCTTCCCGGTCTGCATGAGCGTTAAAACCTCTGTAAACTCATCCATGGTGCCGAATCCGCCCGGGAAAACTATAAGCGCCTTTGCAAGGTATGCAAACCAGAACTTCCTCATAAAAAAGTAGTGAAATTCAAACTTCAGCTCGGGCGTAACGTATTTGTTTACAAACTGCTCAAAGGGAATGCTTATGTTAAGCCCAATTGAAAAGCCGCCTGCAAGCTTAGCTCCTTTGTTTGCCGCTTCCATTATGCCCGGACCACCGCCCGAACACATTATAAAACGGTTCTTCTCTGTCGGAAGATTTAACGACCACTCCGTAAGCATCCTCGAAAGCTCAACGGCATCTTCATAATACTTCGACATTTCCACCATTATCTGCGCATGCCTCAGCTTCTGTGCGAAGTTGGGGACCTTCTTGGGATCAAGATTCTTAAAATCATTATAGTCTTTCAGCGCATCTTTTCTCGACTTAAAGCGTGCAGAACCGAACATGACAATTGTGTCTAATATGTTGTTCTTCTCAAAGCGCGCCTTGGGCTCGAAAAATTCGGAAAGAATCCTTATCGGCCGCCCGTCTGGCGAATTGAGAAAGTCCGCGTTCTTGTATGCTTTAACAGGGGGTTTAGGCCTGCTCATAATACCTCTTTTTCTGGACTTCTAAATTATGTTTACTAATTGTAACTGCTGCAAAAATAAACCTGTTTTTGCACCGTAAACCGGAAACAGCCTTGCAAACTGCCTGCTGCCCGATAAACGGATCAACAAGTTATTAAAAATTGACCTGAAATAAAAATAAAAACAGCCGATAATGTGGCAAAAGCCCCTTATAGCTGAAAAGTTATAAATAATGAGTTTTTCTTGCCTGTAAAAAACTGGTGTTTTGCTTATATTTGTAACAACTGCCGGTTTTCAAGGCAAACCTTAATTTTAATTCCATTAAGTACTTAATTTTGTATTGATCTATTATCTTGCATCCAGGATTTTAATGCCGTCATGAAAAGAGCTTATTTATTTATTTTATTGCTGGTTTTCTCGGGAAACCTGTTCTCTAAGAACGATGATCTTCAAAGAAAGATTGAAAATATTTTAAAAAGTGTCCCATCGGGCACCAAATACGGCGTCTTGATTTATAACCCGGTCACAAAAGACACCGTCTACGCCAGGAACGAAAAGGAAATTATAATTCCAGCCTCCAATGAAAAACTTTTTACCACGGGCGCTGCCCTGGCTTTAATGGGGGGCGACTATAAAATCTCAACTAAACTTTTTACCGACGACCCCGACGTTTCAGACGGGGTTATTAACGGCAACCTGTACCTCAAAGGCTACGGGAACTCACTTTTTACCGACCGCGACATAGACAGCCTTGTCTACGCACTCCGCTCGCTCGGAATACATAACGTTACGGGCAGGGTAGTCGGCGACGACAGCTACTTCGACGACATCTACCACAGGAAAGACTGGATTATTGAAGAGATGTCTTCGGTGCCGCTTCCTCCTATTTCGGCCATTGTAGTAAACCGCAACAAGGTCCAGTTCAGCCTCAGCGCTTCTGCCAAAGCAGGCGGAATTATTAACTTCAGCTCTGAACCCTACTGCTCACTAATTAAGGTTAGGGTTAACGCCAGAACCACTAAGGGGCGCTCGAACGTTTCCATTTCGCAGCACTTTACAGACGACAGCTACGAATTTGTTGTAAACGGAGGCCTAAGAAGAAGAAGCAATATGATCTGGTACTCGGCCGAAATTGCAAATCCGCCTCTCTTTGCAGCCTACCTGCTGCAGGACAGGCTTATTCGCGCCGGTATAACCGTAATGAAGCACCCGTCTGCGGGCGTTACTCCTCCAGATGTAAAAGAGCTTGGTGACCGCTCTGTAACCTTAAGAAACCTGGCCAAGGTGATCAATAAGCCGAGCGATAACTTCCTGGCCGAATGCCTCTTTAAGACCGTTGGCGCATATTACAGCCAGGAGCAGGGGAATTCTTTCTATGCCACTCAGGCAATTACAAGCTATTTGAATAATAACGACATCAATAATACCGGACTTTCGCTTGTTGACGGCTCGGGGCTTTCGCACTATAACCAGGTTACCGTTAGCGCCATTGTGCAGCTCCTCGAGAAAATTTACATGGATAACAAGGTCTACCCCGATTACTTTAATTCCCTGTCCATCGCAGGCGTAGACGGCACCTTAAGGGGCAGAATGATAGGTACAGACGCCGAAAATAACTTCCACGGCAAAACCGGCACACTTAACGGCGTAATCGCACTTTCAGGCTACCTTTCATTAAAAAGCCGGCAGGACCTCATTGTAAGCATTATCTTTGAATTCGACCGGGGCAACCCCCATACGTACCGCTACATGCAGGACAGGATAATTGAAACTCTCGTGGGTCTTTAAGCGTTAACTTATAGTAAAGGGTATTTTTCGCACAAAAGCATTGACAAGAATATTAAATTTTTGTAGTTTCAAGATGCCACTGCAAAACTTGCAGTGGTATTTTTTTTAATTAATCAAAAAGTAAGGATTGGACATGGCTGATTCAAACTTTGTTTATTTGACTAAAGAGCGGCTTTTGGAGTTGGAAAAAGAACTGACTGAACTGAAGACTTTTGGCAGACAGAAAATAGCCGAGAAAATTGCTGAAGCCCGTTCCCACGGGGACCTTTCCGAAAATGCCGAGTACGACGCGGCTAAAGAGGAACAGGGGCTGTTTGAACTCAGAATCAGTAAACTTGAAAATATGCTTTCGCGTGTCAGAGTTATAGATACTTCAAATCTCCCCCAGGACCAGGTGCACATCCTCTCCAGGGTTACCGTTAAAAACCTGAAGAATTCCAATACTTATGAATATTTGCTCGTTTCACCAGAGGAGGCCGACTTCCAGGCCGGCAAGATTTCTATTACCTCCCCGGTTGGACAGGGGCTCATGGGTAAAAAACTTGGCGACAAGGTTAGCGTTAAAGCTCCTGCCGGAATGCTCGAATTTGAAATACTTTCTATTAAACAAAACCAACATTGACCGACGAATCTTACATAAAATTAGCACTTGAAATCGCAAAAAAAGGGAGGGGGAATGTTTCCCCTAACCCTATGGTTGGTGCTATTCTTGTTAAAAATGAAAAGATAATTGGCGCGGGTTTCCACGAGCATTTCGGCGGAAACCACGCGGAAATAAACGCCATTCAAAATGCAAAGCAGGACGTTGCCGGCTCCACTTTGTATGTAAACCTTGAACCATGCTCCCACTACGGCAAAACCCCGCCCTGCACGGAAGCCATAATTAAAAATAAAATTAAGAAAGTCGTTATTGGCACTCTCGACATGAACCCTCTTGTCAGCGGCAGCGGCATAAGGGCACTTAAGGATGCGGGAATTGAGGTTAAGGTGGGCGTGCTTGAAAATGAATGCGTTGCACTAAATAAATTCTTTTTTAAGCATATTTCTAAACAGCTGCCCTATGTGACGCTGAAAGTGGCACAGACCCTGGACGGCAGAATTGCGGATTTAAGCGGGGACTCCAAGTGGATCACCTCCTTAAACTCCAGGCGCTATGTTCACGACTTAAGAAGCCAGTACGACGCCGTTCTTGTAGGCACAAAAACCGTTAAAATTGACGACCCTAACCTTACAGTCAGGTTTATAGAGGGAAGAAACCCTAAAAGGGTTGTTGTGGATTCAAGCCTGAAGTTAAACCTTAAGCTGAAGCTTTTTGTTAATAATATAGACGGTAACCTCCTGCTTCTTACATCCAGGAAGAGCGCCGATAAAAAACGAAAGCTCGAGAAACTGAAAGCCCTCGGCGTTGAAGTCCTTTTTGTAAAGGAAAATAAAGACGGCACGCTTAACTTAAAGCATGCCCTGGAGGAACTGGGTAAAAACAAAATCTCTTCGGTCCTGGTTGAAGGGGGAAGGAAAATATATACCTCTTTTATCAAAGAGGGGCTTTTTGACGACATGGTGGTCTTCATCAGCCCCAAGATCATTGGCGAAGGGCTGCCGGCAGTGGATAAGCTGGGGATCCATTCCATCAGGAAATCCATGAAACTAAGGGTGAGGACAGTTGAAAAGCTGGGCGAAGACGTTCTGATTGAACTGACGAAATAAAGCAGGATCTTTTTTCTTTCAGAGGCATCATAATTATATTTGAATTTAATTCCTTTTGGGAAGTGGGATAAATAAAATGTTTACAGGCTTGGTAGAGGAAATTGGGACCATTAAACAGGTAAAATCCCTCTCAGGCGGCATGGAAATTACGGTTAACGCTCTGAAGGTTTTAGAAGGCCTTGCCCTTGGCGACAGCATGAACATTAACGGGGCCTGCCAGACGGTAACTGAGTTTGATAAAAACAGCTTTAAGGTTACGGCCGTTGAGGAAACCTTAAAGAAAACCAACCTGGGGAAGCTCAAAACAGGAAGCCGCGTAAACCTGGAGCGCTCGCTTACAATGAATAAAAGGCTTGGCGGGCACTTCGTGATGGGACACGTGGATACCACGGGCAAAATCCTAAGCATAAGAAAGCTTTCAACAAGCTACCTTCTTGAGGTTTCTTATCCTAAGGAGTTTTCGAAATATATAATTAACGTCGGTGCTATTGCCATCGAAGGCATCAGCCTTACCATTGCCGGGTTTACTGAACGTTCACTTACGGTTTCCATAATTCCGCATACCTGGACTTCAACAAACCTTTCGGACAAGGCCCAGGCAATGGAAGTAAACCTTGAATTTGACGTGCTTGGCAAATATGTAGCCAAAATTCTTTCAAAAGATGAAGCATCAGGAATTACCGGGGAATGGATAAAGCAGAATGGGTTCTGATAAAAACTATTGAGCAGAAAGTATTAAGGTTTATAGAAGAATATGAACTCCTTAAGCCGGGTGAAAAAATACTTATTGCTTTAAGCGGAGGCCCCGATTCTGTTTTTGCGCTGAATTTTTTCCATAAATATCAATCGAAGTTCGGGATCACCCTGGCAGCGGCCCATATAAATCACTCGCTCAGGGGGCAGGATTCCGACATGGACGAGCACTTTTGTGCGGAACTTTCTGAAGAATTTTCTGTTCAGTATTTTACTGAAAAAGTAGACGTAAAAAGACTTGCAAAGCTGAAAAAAGTTTCTGTTGAAGAAGCTGCAAGAGAATTAAGATATGAGGCCCTGGAGAAGGTGCTGAGGCAGAACCATTTTGATAAAATTGTAACTGCTCATAACCAGAATGACAATGCCGAAACCGTGCTCCTGAACCTGATTAAAGGAACAGGCCTTAGGGGGATTTCAGGAATCCCTGTAAAAAGAGGGAATATTATTCGTCCTATCCTTGCTCTAACTAAGCCCGAGATACTTTTGTACCTGAGGCTTAATGAAATAGAGTTCAGGACGGACAAGACTAATTTAAGCAGCCTTTATGAGAGAAATTTCATAAGGAACGAGCTGCTCCCGGTAATCAGGGAAAAACTTAACCCTTCAGTCGACCAGAGTCTTTTTAACTCTTCTATGAATTTCCGCAGCTCTCAGCTGCTGATTGACGAGCACGTGTCAGCAATAATGAATAAAATTGTTGAATTTTCAAATAAAAACATTATTATTGATATAGCTGAATTCAGCAATTATAACCCGGCACTCCTGGGCGAGCTCTTAAAAGGGAGCATTGCCAGGTACTTTAAGAAGGAATTTTCTTTTAAGGACCTTCTTAAAGTAAAAGCGCTTATTCATAAGCAGCCCGGTAGAAAAGAAAGCCTTACAGGCGGGCTTCTGGCCTTGAGGGAAAGAGGCTCTCTTGTAATTAAGGAAAATGCAGAAGAAGAGGAATTTCAGCCCGTTACACTTCTGGCCAATGGGGAAGCTTCATTTGGCAAAAGAAAGCTGAAAATTACACTTAAAGATGCCGGCGGGCTTATGGATATTAAAAGCACCCCCTGGCATGAGTTTATTTCGGCCGACCAGCTGGAAGGGGAGTTTACTCTCAGGCGCTGGATGCCGGGCGACAGGTTTATTCCTCTTGGAATGCAGGGTTTTAAGAAAATATCCGATTTTCTGTCTGAACAGAAAATTTCGGTGGAAGAGAAAAAAAAACAGCTGGTGCTTCTAAACAGGAACAATATTGTGTGGGTCCCTGGTTATAGAATAGATGACCGGTACAAAATAACAAAAAACATAAAAAGGATTTGCGAATTATGCCTCGAATAAACATCGATAATTCAGAAGAAATAATGATTGGTGATGAAAGGTTCGTGCTTTACCTGCCGGAAGAACAGCTGCAGGCAAGAATTAAAGAGCTGGGTGAGGAAATTACAAGGGAATATGAAAGCAAGGTCCCGGTCTTCATCGGCCTCTTAAACGGCTCTTTTCTGTTCATGGCTGACCTGATTAAAAATGTTGCTTTAGACTGTGAAATAGATTTTATTAGACTATCCAGCTATGGCGACGCTAAGATCTCTTCGGGCAGCGTTAAAATGGTAAAGGACCTGAACTGCGACATTGAGGGACGCGACGTCGTTGTTGTTGAGGATATTGTTGATACAGGACTATCGATTAATTATATAGAAAGACTTATGGAAAATCACAAACCGGCCAGCGTAAAAATCGTATCTTTATTGTTGAAGCCGGAAAGTCTTAAATATGATGCAAAAATTGATTATATTGGATTTAAGATTCCCAGTAAGTTTGTAGTTGGCTATGGATTAGATTACGCGCAGAAATACAGAAACCTGCGCTCTATTTACGTTTTAAGTGAAAATAGTGAAAATGGAGTTTAATAAATGATGGATTCTAAATTTAACAAACTCTTTATGGCTGATAACTCGGGTAACAAAACACCTTTAAGAAAACCCAGCCGTAAGAGCAACGGGGACAACTCTCCTAATCCCGATGGTGATTTCGACTGGGGTAAGATTATTAGGAGCGTTTTTAGCTGGGGAGCCGTAATTGTAGCGGCAGTAATTGTGCTGCAGTTCCTGAGGACCGGCTCTTCAAAATTTGTGGAGGTCCCTTACGGTGTCTACCGTAATTTCCTCACAGAGGATAAGATAGAAGAAGCCAGAGTAGTTAAAATAGATAATGATTATACCTTTGAAGGCGGCCTCAAGCAGGAGGAATCTGTAAACCTTGGCGACCGCATGGTGCCGGTTAAGAAGTTTACGGTTTTTATTCCGAACGACCTTCTGAAGGATAACGAGGCTGTCTGGAATCAGAAAGGAGTTAAGTATTCCTTCAACAAGGAATCTAACGAATGGCTGAACGTTCTCTTGAGCTTCATACCCTGGATACTCATAATAGGTGTGTGGATCTTTATAATGAGGCGTATGCAGGCTGGTGCCGGCGGCTCCCGCGGAATATTTAATTTCGGCAAGAGCAAGGCCAAGCTCATCAGCGAAAGCGCCACAAAGGTGACTTTCCGCGATGTTGCAGGCGCCGATGAGGCAAAGCTGGAACTCGAAGAAATTATTGAATTCTTAAAAGAGCCTACAAAATTCCAGAAACTGGGCGGAAAGATCCCGCGCGGTGTTCTGCTCTTAGGCCCTCCGGGAACCGGCAAAACCTTGCTTGCAAGAGCTGTGGCTGGAGAGGCAGGCGTGCCCTTCTTCTCTATAAGCGGCGCCGATTTCGTTGAAATGTTTGTTGGTGTCGGCGCAAGCCGTGTAAGGGACTTATTTGAGCAGGGTAAGAAAAACGCTCCCTGTATCATTTTTATAGATGAAATTGATGCCGTCGGACGCCACAGAGGCGCAGGCCTTGGAGGCGGTCACGATGAACGCGAGCAGACCTTAAACCAGCTCCTGGTTGAAATGGACGGATTTGAACAGAATAGCGGCGTTATTATTATTGCCGCTACAAACCGCCCCGACGTTCTGGACCCCGCACTTTTAAGACCAGGCAGATTCGACCGCCAGGTTGTGGTTGACCGCCCGGACGTAAAAGGCCGCGAGGGAATTCTGAAGGTTCATACAAGAAAGATTCCTTTGGATTCAGATGTAAACTTAACCACACTTGCAAAAGGCACTCCTGGCCTGGCCGGAGCTGAACTGGCAAATATGGTTAACGAGGCAGCGCTTCTTGCAGCCAGAAAAAATAAGAAACTCGTTTCTATGGGCGACTTTGAAGAGGCCAAGGACAAGGTAATGATGGGTATGGAACGCAAGAGCATGATCATCTCTGAGGAGGAGAAGAAAGTAACCTCTTACCACGAGATCGGCCACGTGCTTGTTGCCAGAATGATACCTGAAAGTGACCCGGTCCATAAGGTAACTATCATACCGCGCGGACGCGCTCTTGGTGTTACAACTTATCTTCCGGTTGACGAGAAGCATACATACTCAAGAGAATATCTTGAAGCTATGATTACCTACGCCTTGGGCGGCCGTGCTGCCGAGAAGATAGTATTTAACCGCTTTACAACGGGTGCCGGAAACGACATCGAACGCTCCACTTCACTGGCCAGGAAAATGGTCTGCGAATGGGGTATGAGCGACAAGATGGGACCCCTGTCTTACGGAACAAAAGAAGAGGAGATCTTCTTGGGACGTGAGATAACAAAGCACAAGGACTACAGTGAAAAAACCGCGCAGGATATTGATGAGGAAATTAAGAGAATCATTACCACCTGCATGGTAAGAGCAGAAAACATACTTACGGAAAATATAGAAGTTCTGCACCGTTTGGCTCAGGTTCTTTTGGAAAGAGAAATATTAGACTCAGATGAGATTGACAAGATTATCCGTGGAGAGGAGCTTCCCCCATTAAAGAAAAACGGAACAGTTGAGGATACTTCAAGTAAAGAGACTGCGACTAAGGAAGAAGAAATACCTGAACACGTTAAAAAGTTAATGGAGAAAAAGAAGCAAAAAGAATCCCTGGATAAAGATGACTCAAATTGATCAAGGAACTATTCAGTATAGAGATGAAGTGGTCCGCAAGACCATTCATCTCTTTTCTCTTTCTATACCTATTCTTTATTTTTATCTGACAAAGCAGCAGGCTTTGTACATATTGTTCCCGCTTACACTCCTGTCAATTGTACTGGACGTTGGACGCTACTTTTACCCGAAACTGGGGAGCGTGTTTTACTTCATCTTCGGCTTCATGCTGAGAAAGCATGAGATGGATCATAAGAAAAGAAACCTAAACGGCGCAACCTATGTGCTGGTCTCAGCTCTTATATGCGTCCTGATACTCCCCAAGGTATTTTTCCTTACGGCGTTCAGTGTGCTTATTTTAAGCGATTCATCGGCGGCCCTCATAGGCCGCAAGTTCGGAAAACACAAATTTCTTTTTAAGAGCCTTGAAGGGACGCTCGCGTTTTTTGTCTCGGCCTGCTTAGTAGTTTTGTTTGCACCCAAGGTGGCACACCTGCAGGCAGAGTACATAATAGGATTTGTTGCCGTGGCCGTTGGCGCTATTGCGGAAAATATCTCCTACGGCTGGGCCGACGACAACCTTACAATCCCCCTTTCCATAGGCCTTATGATGTGGATCCTTTATGCAATATTTCTGCCTCATCTGAATTTACTATTACCAAATGCCCCGGTATAAAGATGAAAAATATAGTTTTACTATTATCTGCCTTTGCAGTTATAGTTTCTCTTAACTCCTGCTCTAAGGAAAAGCCCAAAGCCTCGGGCCCCGACGACAGGATTTATGTTATTGCCGATTCAGCGGAGTTCCAGGATTTTAAGGCTTCGCTGGATTCGGTCTTCGGCAAAATAATCTATACGCCTCAGCCCGAAAAAACTTTTGAACTAATACGACGAAACTTCAGTGACCTTGAGAGCCTTAAAAACTCTCCCAACATTCTCATCATCGCTCCCATGAATTCCAATTCAGGTGTATCTGCCTATATCAGAAGCCTTCTTAACGACAGCACAAAACAGGGCGTTAACGCAGGGCGCGAATTCCAGTTTAACAGGCACGATCTCTGGGCCAAGGGGCAGCTGGTGATGATACTTACAGCCAGGGACATGCCCACACTTCGGGAAAAGCTCCACGCGGAAAACGGCGCACTCCTGGAGATGTTCCGGAAAGCCTCCGTAAGGAAACTGGTTCAGAGCCTTTATATGGATAAGTATGAGAATAAGGATATTGAAGCAAAATTCCTAAAAGAATACGGCTGGCTAATCTATGTGCAGAAGGATTATGACCTCGTTCTGGATAAACCGCAGGACAAATTTGTGTGGCTCCGCAGCCTTAAAGGAAACGACATGGCAAAATGGATTTTTGTGCACTGGATTGATAACGCCTCGCCGGACTTTCTTAACCGTGACTCAATTATAAAGCAGCGGAACCGTCTGACACAGAAATATCTTAAACCCGCGGGATCGGGCAAATTTGTCAAAATGACAGATGAGTACCAGACTACAAGCGAAGTTAACTTCCACAACAAATATGCTCTTTTAACGCAGGGGCTCTGGGAGATGAGCGACCGCTCCATGGGCGGCCCGTTTATAAACTACACCATGTTTGACGACAAGACAAAACGGATTTACATGCTTGATGGCTCCATCTACGCCCCAAAATACCTGAAGAAAAACCTCATCCGCCAGCTTGACGTCCTCCTCCAATCCTTCATGACCGAACATGAAATAGACCCTGTGAAGAAAAAGGAGTTGGGAAGATAAAGTTCAAGGTTCAAGGTTCGAGGTTCGACGTTTAAAACAATTTGAGACCCGCTTTAGCGGGCCTTCCCCTTTTTATGACTAGCCACGAGCTTTAGCTCGTGGAGCACGGAATAAAAAAAATTTGGGCTTCAGAATTGCGGTCAAAATAAATTGGGCTGCAGCCCCTAATTAAACGCCTGCTCCAAACTATACGGGATCTGATAATCCGGAAACTCCTTCTTTACCTTATTCAGATACATCTTCGCGCGCTCTGTGTGGTCAAACTTCATCTCGTACATAGCACGCCTTACAAGCATTGCGCCAACCGTGTTTTCAATGAAAGTTATATAGTGATCCCTGTACTTGGGAAGCCTGATCGTAAAGTCAGGATTTCGCGCCGGCACATACGTGCTGTCGTCTTTCACAACCTTGAATAAGAAGAGGTCGGGCACCAGGCTGTAGCCTTGGGGAAGCGTGAACTCTCCTCTTGCCATCTCGTTTTCCACGAGCTCGGAGGCTATGTAAAATGGACGGCTTTCCACGTTATCCTCTACAAGCTTTGTCATCATCGTGCGGTAAAGAGTCTCCAGTAGTTCCGGACTGAAATTCTCACTTCTTTCAAAAGGAAGAAGCGCCTTTAAGAAAGGCTCTGAATAAGGCTTAAGCCTGCCTGCAACTTCAGGATGGTTTCTCATTAGCTGGTTATAGTACCACGAGCGCCTTAAGAGCTCCTTGTCTATTATTACGGCGTCACGCCTGAAGTTTTCCACATTCTGGAAGTAATAGGCGGGCGAGACCAGATAATCCCATTCATATGAAAATATTATGCTGTTTTTTTCTGTGCTTTCAACAAGAGCCTTGGTGTAGTCTTCAAAGGTGTATGTGCTGCTTTTGTTTACCTCTTTGTGGTTAAAATATACCTGAAGGATAATAAACAGTACCACCAGCGCTGCAGGCATTACATATGGGTTTTCGGAGGCCGACTTGAAAAGGCTGAAAACCTTAAGCACCCCGAAGACGGCAAAAAATGAAAGCGCAATGTATGAAAGAAGAAAATAAGAACTGATGTCAACAATGTCGTAGTTGATTGAATAAAGAACGGTAAAGAAAAAACAGATCAGGAGGAAGTAGAAGAACTTCCTGGCTTTTTTGTAAACCGGGATAATGCCCATTATGCAGAAAAGTATGCTTACAATTGCAAACTCGCCCGGAAGCGTTGAAATAAAAAATTCCAGCTGGCGCTTGGCCGCGCCCGCAGATGAAAAAAGCCATACCTGGTACTGCTTGCCTGAAACGTGGCGGAGGAGCCTTTCCATATCAACAGGGTTACCCCAGTTAAGAAGAGGGTTTGCCTGAGCTCTCAGTGGAAGATAAGAATATATAAGTATAAGCAGCGGGAAAAAACAGGCAAGCATTATTGCAATCTTCTTATAGGAAGGCTTTAGGTTTATTTTATTCCTCGTGAAATAAAAATATGCGGCTGCCGGAATTATAAGAAGGGTTGTCATGTGGTTCGAAAACCCGAGTGCCAGTGCCAGGGCAAAAATTATCCATCCCCTTAAGGCATGGCTTTCTCCCTCCGCATCGGAGGCAAATGCCTTAAGAAGTGTGTAGATAATTACGTTAAGTAAAAATATGTGAAGCGAATAAACTTCAACCGACGTGCTCTGAAGCCAGAACGTTTTACTGAATGCAAGAATGAGCGACCCTAAAATAACCGAGAGCATTTTCTTGACGTCGTTTACATCGCCGTAATTCTTAAGGTCTGAGGCCATTACGGTGTGGTGCGGGGCTTCTTTATGGTGCTTATCCTTTTTATCTTTCTTCAAAGAGCCCTTTTGGGCTGCACCGAAGATGGACTGGTTATCCAGAACAAACGCCGCCGACTTCATGAAAAAATATAACCCCAGTGCGCACCATAAGGCCGCAAGCAGGTTGGCAGCGTAAATTGCGCGGAAGGGGAAAAGAACTTTAAGCAGGAGATATCCTGCCATTGTAAAAAGAGGGTATCCCGTAGGATGCGCTATACCTGAAAGCGCCTGGACCGCTGCAAGCTCACCGGAATCGATTTCAACAACAGTAGGGGCCAGAGTAAACAGATAGACAATAAAAACAAATAAAGACGTAAGCGCCTGGTAATATCTTTTAACGAAATTCAAGCAGTTCCCATGAATTGTGATAAATACTTGTTTTAACGGCTTCAGGCTAAAAACTTGTCAAAGAAATCTTTATTGCTTTTTAATACCTTTACAAGTGCTGCTTCAAATTCACTTAAATTCTTAAAACCCATCTCTCTGGCCAATAGTGTTCTTTTTGCCCCGTCTAGCGGAAGTACCGCAGAGGCAGAATTAAATAGTGTCTGATTCCTTAATAAAAGATTTCTTAAGAACGAATAGTTTTTCTTCAGCGCCTCTAAACTAAGAAATTTATCTGAATAATTAATAAGGGCTGAAATAATTTTTTTTGCGTCCCTGCCGAGGCAGTTTGCGTAAATCCGGGGGCTCGAAATAAGTATAAACTGAAGGAGGAACTCAATATCTGTAAGCCCCCCGCGGCTTTTTTTAAGGTCGAGGAAGTGGGAGAAGTGCGACTGCGGCGCTGAAAGGATCTGGCGCTCGATCTTTTTGCGCATTTCCAGGATGTCCTGCTTTGCCTTTTCTTTGTCCAGGGCTTCAATTCTTGCTTCTATTTTTTTTATCAGTGCGTCAAAAAGCTTTTTGTTGCCGTGTATGAATTTGATTTTCTGGAACGCCTGCAGCTCCCAGGTCTGAAGCCTGCGGTCTATGTACTCGTTGTATTTTTCAATATCCCACACGAGCTGGCTTGATTTGCCTTCGGGCCTCAGGCGGCAGTCGACTTCAAAAGGCTGAAGGCTTTGCCTTATAGCGGAAAGAAAATTCTGGAAGTCGCTTTGAATTGTCTGCGACATACCGTCATCTGAAGCCGCAAAGATGAGGTCGATGTCTGAACTGAACGTCATCTGCTCCGAACCCAGGCTCCCCATAGCGGCTACAAAATAGTCGTGCTTCAAGTCCTCTTTGACGCATACATCGGTCAGCATTTCCGTCAGGTATCCGCTTAAAAGCCTGGAAAGCCTGATGCCGTCAATTATGCCCAAAGAGAACATGACGGATAAAATAAACATGGCCTGTTTTACTGTAGCCCCTTTGAGCCCTTCTTCGCTGAAGGCCTTGCGGCTTAAAATGAGGTCGCCAAGAGCGGGGCTGGTAGAGATCATATCCACACCCTTCTGGCAGCTCTGGCATACGGATAGGACGGAACTGAAAAACGCGCCGTCAATGAATTCGTGATACCATATTGAAGGAAGGGGCCTCGTTTTAATTATTTTGGCGAAGTTGTCCAGTACGGTATCCGGTGCGTGGGATTTCCTTAAGTAGTCAAGAAGAGTCTTATCTATCCTTAGGAATGCGTCAATTGTCTGCTTGTCGAACATCTTCTGCTCCAGGAGCCCCTGTCCCGTTCTTACGTAGCGGTAGTTGCTTAAGGCCTTCTTGGGATCTGTGAACTTTACGTCCTCAATGGAATAGCTGGCTGACTTTTCCGTCTCGCCCGTAATGGAGGCGAAAACGTGGCGGACAGATTTTCTTGTGTGCTCAATTTTTTTTCTTAACTGCTCTGAGGTTTTATAGCCCATGAAGCCCGCAAGGACGTTAAGCGATTCGGTGTCCCTCGGGAGGTCGTGAGTCTGCGTATCGTTCATGAGCTGGAGGAAATGTTCTATCCTTCTGAAAAATCCGTATGAAAGTGAAAGCACCACGGCCTCGTCCTCAGTTAAAAGCCCGTGGCCTGCCAGTGCCGAAACGGCGTCCAGCGTGTTGCCCGTTCTTATTGCATTTATGCGCCCTCCGTTTAAGAGCTGGAGCGCCTGCACTGAAAACTCAATATCCCTTATTCCGCCCGAAAAGAGCTTTACGTTCTCCTTATCCCCCATGTTTTTTTCTATATTGGCCTTCATCAGCGCAATCTGTGAAAGCGGGGAAGTGGAGAAACTGGAAGGATAAATAAAATGTTCTATATAGCCATGGAACTGCTCAAAAAGCTTAAGGCTTCCCCCGACAAAGCTCATTTTAATGAGCATCTGGCGCTCCCAGTCCTCTCCGCGTGACTCGTAATACTGCAGGTAATCCTTCAGCGTGCGGCATAAGGGGGAATTCCTCCCGTCGGGCCTCAGGCGGAAATCCACGCGGTAAATGTAGCCTTTATCCGTTTTTTCCGTGGAATACTGTATAAAAAGGTGCGTTGCCTCGTGGAGGATTTCGTAATACTCTCTTTTTACACCTGTGCCTGCGCTTGAGTTCTTGTCAAAGAACAGTATCAGATCCACGTCGGAGCTGTAGTTGAGCTCATTGCCGCCGCATTTACCAAGCGCTATAAGGCAGTAGCGGGGGCTTTTCATCTTAATGCCGTACTTTTTCAGGACTTCCTCGTGGCAGAGGGAAAAAAGCGCCGAATTGAGCGTTTTGGCAAGAATTGAAAGCTGAAGCGTGGTTTCCTTCAAATTGTAGTAGCCCATTATATCGTTTACACCGATACGAAGGATCTCGCGCCTTTTAATTAACCTGAGGAGGTTAACCTTTGATGCCAGCGTCTTAAGGCTCGAAAGTGATTTTTCCACCGACCGGCGCGTTTCTTTTTCATCCGGCTTCCTGTTCAGGCTGCCCGGGCTTAAGATCCAGCTCAGGTACTCGGGATTCCGGATTATGATATCTGTAAGATAATTGCTGTAGACCGCAATCCTGACCACAATTTCTATGTAATAGGGGTATTTTAAGCTTTCCAGCAGGAAATGCACCTTGTCGTAGAGCGATGACATAATCCTGGCCAGGTTTGCCTCTGCATTATGGGTAAAATAATGCCTGGAGGCTTCCTCTTCAAAGAGGATGACAAGCCTGTCGAACTCCACGCTTTCTAAGTATCCGGCTGCAATAAGCCCCAGATCCTTTAAAAACCTTTCTGAAAGTGTAACCTTGCCGATTGCTTAAAATTCCTTCTTTTTGCCGGGCAATTTAACCATTAGGACCCTTAAATAAAATATAATTTGGCAAATAATTAAAGCTTTAATTAAATTATGCTTGATTTATGGAACAAATCACATTTTGCGAACTAAAATACAGTATATTTGGTTTGAATTATAGCACCGGGAATATCTGCTTAATTCAAGTAATTTAATTGTAATGCATTTTAAGATTCATTGCATTTATATGCCCCTTTACTTAATTTTGAACTACATTTAACCAAAGGAAGTTTTTTAATGCTTAATAACTTTTTGAAAAAGATTTTTGGCGACAAACATACAAAGAACCTGAAAGAACTATGGCCTATCGTCGAAGAAATAAATGAATATTATGAGAAATTAAAGGATCTGACAGATGACGAGCTGAGGGGGAAGACAGCTGAGTTTAAGGAAAAGATCCAGAATGAAACTGCCGAATTAAGAGGCAGGATTGATGAACTTAAGGAGTCCCTGAAGTCTGATGAAGGGGACGAGGACAGGCAGCCTATTTATGACGAGCTTGATAAGCTGGATGAAGAGCTGGATGAGAAGTACGAGAGCATTTTGGATGAAATCCTTCCCGAGGCATTCGCAGTTGTAAAAGATACCTGCCGCCGCCTTGTTGGCCAAAGCTGGGAGGCTGCCGGCGTTAAAATTACATGGGATATGGTTCCCTACGACGTACAGCTCATCGGCGGTATCGTGCTTCATCAGGGCAAGATATCTGAAATGGCTACAGGTGAAGGTAAAACACTTGTGGCTACACTGCCTATCTACCTTAACGCCCTTACAGGAAGAGGCGTTCACCTGGTTACGGTTAACGACTACCTTGCAAAACGCGACAGCGACTGGATGGGCGAGATCTTCAAGTTCCACGGTCTTACAGTCGGCTGTATTATAAATACCATGAACCCCGACCAGCGCAAGGTTGAGTACAATAAGGATATTACCTACGGTACCAACAATGAATTTGGTTTTGACTACCTGCGTGACAACATGACAATCGACCTCGAAGGCATGGTTCAGCGCAAGCACAACTACGCAATTGTCGATGAAGTTGACTCTGTCCTTATAGATGAAGCCCGTACGCCTCTTATCATTTCAGGACCCGTTGGCTCAGCCGAGCACAAGTTCGACGAGATGAAACCCAGCGTTGAAAGGCTCTTCAGACTGCAGGCAAGCCTTGTTGCAAAGATTGCACAGGAAGCCGAGGACTTCTTAAACTCAGGAGAAAAAGGAAGCGTTGAAAAAGCAGGCGTGCTTCTGCTTAGAGCATACCGCGGACTTCCTAAAAATAAAAAACTGCAGAAGCTCTTCAGCGAGCCATCCAATAAAAAACTCATGCAGCAGACCGAGCTCGAATACTTAAGAGAGCAGGGCAAAAGGATGCATGAAATTGATGACGAGCTCTATTTTGCAATAGATGAAAAGAATAACACTATAGACCTTACCGAAATGGGAAGGGAAGAGCTTGCAAAAGGAAGCCGTGAAGGAAAAGACTACTTTGTGCTTCCGGACCTTGGAACCGAGGTAAGCCATATTGAAAACGAGGAAGGCTTAAGCTCAGAAGATAAGCTTAAGAAAAAAGACTCACTCTACCACCTTTATGCCGAAAGAAGCGACCGTATCCATACAATCCACCAGCTCCTTAAGGCTTACGCACTCTTTGAAAAAGACGTTGAATACGTTATTACCGAAGAAGGCAAGATAGCCATTGTTGATGAGTTTACGGGCCGTGTGCTTCCGGGCAGAAGATACTCCGACGGGCTCCACCAGGCAATTGAAGCCAAGGAAAGCGTTAAGGTTGAACGCGACACACAGACGCTTGCAACAATTACTCTTCAGAACTACTTCCGCCTTTATAAGAAGCTTGCCGGTATGACAGGTACGGCTGAGACTGAAGAAGGAGAGTTTTTTGAAATTTATAAACTGGACGTTGTTGTAATTCCAACCAACAAACCTATTACAAGGGAAGACCAGGACGACGCGGTTTATAAGACAAAGCGCGAAAAGTACAACGCGGTAATTGAAAAAATTGAAGAGCTGAGGAAAGACCAGCGCCCGGTGCTTGTTGGTACAACTTCGGTTGACGTATCTGAAACACTAAGCCGTATGCTTAAACGTAAGGCGATACCCCACAACGTGCTGAACGCAAAGCAGCACCAGAGGGAAGCTGAAATTGTTGCCTACGCAGGCCAGCCCGGCGCGGTTACAATTGCAACCAACATGGCAGGCCGTGGTACCGATATTAAACTGGGTGCAGGCGTAAGGGAAAAAGGAGGACTTTTTATCCTTGGTACAGAACGCCACGAGGCACGCCGTATTGACCGCCAGTTAAGAGGCCGTTCGGGACGACAGGGCGACCCCGGTACAACGAAATTCTTCCTTTCGCTGGAAGACGACCTGATGAGGCTCTTCGGCAGCGACAGGATCTCGTCAGTTATGGAAAGAATTGGTATTAAGGAAGGTGAAGTAATTCAGCATCCGCTTATTACGCGCTCGGTTGAACGCGCACAGAAAAAAGTTGAGGAAAATAACTTCGCCATAAGAAAGAGACTTCTTGAATACGATAACGTTATGAACCAGCAGAGGGAAGTTATCTATAACAGAAGACGCCACGCACTGGAAGGCGAACGCTTGAAAGGCGAAATTCTCGACATGCTTGACGAGTACGTAACAGAACTTGTGGAAAAGCATTTTGATAACGTTGAAATTGACCAGTTGCAGGAAACCCTGCTGCAGAACCTGCTGGTGGACGTGAAGATAAATCCCGATGACTTTAACGCTTTAGGCAAAGACGGCGTTAAGGACAGGATTATGGAAGCCTGCAAGGACTTCTATAAGAGAAAAGAGGAAATGGTTGGAAGCGACCTGATGGCACGCCTGGAACGCTACGCAGTACTAAGCGTTATTGACGACAAGTGGAAAGAACACCTGAGAGAGATGGATGACCTGAAAGAAGGTATTCACTTAAGAGCCTACGGACAGAAAGATCCGCTCATTGAATACAAGGGTGAAGCTTTCAACATGTTCCTTGAGCTTATAGGCCTGATCAGAAACGACGTCATTTCATTCTGCTTCAAGTTCTGGCCACAGGCTCCTGAAGAAATTCAGCAGAGGAGAAGACGCCCCGTTCAGCGCACAAGAGAAATTAAGGACTCTACCGACAACATGGGTGTTTATACCAGAGGCGACGACCAGCCCTCCGACGGCGGCTCAGAGCAGCAGCAGGCAGGACGCGAAGGTCAGAAGCTTCAGCCGATTCAGGTTGAGGAAAAGACAGGCAGAAACGAACCCTGCCCATGCGGCAGCGGCAAGAAATACAAAAACTGCCACGGAAAATAATCGTATTATTTGTATATTATACGGGCGGGAATTCAGAATATACCTGGATTCCCGCCATGTTATCTAAACTGCTAAAATATTAAAGTTCAATCCCTTAATGCCGTAAACCCGGTCGACTATTATAGAGGTTTTAATGAGAAAAGTAGAAGCCATAATCCGCCCTTTTAAGCTCGATGAAGTAAAAGAAGCACTTCTGGAGGAGGGAATCAGGGGACTGACCATCTCTGAGGTCAGAGGCTATGGAAGACAGAAAGGACACAAGGAAACCTACCGCGGCAGTGAATACCAGATTGAATTTGTTCCTAAAATTAAGATTGAAGTAGTACTTGAAGAAAGTAAAGTGGAAAAGGCGGTGGACGCCATTCTGCGCGCGGCCAAAACCGGACAGGTAGGCGACGGCAAGATCTTTATTACAGAAGTAATAGACGCCATACGCATCAGAACAGAAGAATCAGGGAGGGACGCACTGTAAAACTTCTACTATTTCCATCACATTTAACGTAACAATATGCATATTATAAAGAGATTATTAACCAGAAACCTGGTTGTTATTACTTTTCTCCTTATCCCCGTTATTTTTTCCGGCTGCGGATTATGGAATAACTTTACGGCCTATTTTAACGTGTATTATAACGCCGCTAAAAGTTTTGATGACGCCGAGAAGACTGTTTTAGACCAGAGGAAAAATATTTTTTCCCAATATGAGCCGCGCCCGACTGGTACGGCCAGCGACGCTTTTAACAAGGTTATTGAAAAGCTTTCCAAACTCCTGCAGTTTAATGCCGGCTCGGACCTTGTTGACGACGCACTGCTCATGCTGGGGAAATCGTTCTATTACCAGCAGGACTACCAGAAGGCCTTAAGAAAATTTACAGAGCTTATTTCAACTTTCCCCAAGAGCGAACTTGCTACTGAAGCACAGCTTTATATTGGCATGACGCAGCTGAGGCTGAGGAACTACACACAGGCCGAGGCTACTCTTAATGAGGTGCAGAAGGCTGCCCGTGAACAGGACGACAGAGATATTCTGACTAAGGTATACATACAGCAGATAGGATACCTTATTTCGCAGGAAAAGTATGACGACGCAATTGCAAGATGCCAGGAACTTCTTAAGGTTTCTGACGACGGAAAGGTAAACGCCGCTGTTATTTATGAAATGGGAAAAACATACCTGAAGGTAAATAAACCGGAAGAAGCCGCAAAGGCTTTTGCCGGAGTGCTGGATTATGACCCTACTTACGACATGGAATATAATTCAAAGCTTCAGTATGGAAAAGTTCAAAGACAGCTGGGCAACCTGGACCGCTCGCTTAATATTTTTACGGATATCTCAGACGAACAGAAGTACGACGCCTACAGGGATACTACCGAACTTCAGATAGGCCTGTCATACCTTGAAATGAAACGCTATGATGACGCTTTCGCCCAGTTTACAAAAGTGGATACATCTTTCAAGCAGTCGCCTAATGCCGGTATAGCCCAGTACTACGAAGGCGAGATACTAGAAAAACAGCACGCCGATTACGACAGCGCAAACTACTATTATAAAAAATCGATGTCATCGTCTGCGCCGCAGGAATTTACACAGAAGGCCTCAAGAAAAGTTCAGAACTTTACAAAGTACGATAACCTGACGGCTTCAATAAACCAGCTTAATAAGCAGCTTAACTATCTGCAGAACCCGCAGAGCTACGTTCAGGATTCCGCTGCATACTATAAAGAGCAGGCGGTGCTGGACAGCCTTGCAAAGGAGAAGGCAAAGCAGACAGCAGAGCAGCAGAAGGAAGACAACGCCAACTCCAGGAATTCAAGAGGAAGCGATACAAGAACACAGCAGCAGGCAGGACAGCAGAAAAAGAAATCTGCGCCCGTGATGCCTAAGATAAGCGCAGACTCCATAAAGACAATGCTCTCAAAAAATGAATATGAGCTTGGAAGCCTTTTCTTTACAGAGCTGAATGTTCCCGATTCGGCGTTCTATTATTATAATCATATTGTTACGAGCTATCCCGGCAACCCTTATATGGCGCGTTCACTCTACGCTCTTGGCTCTTATTACCTGACAAAGGATAACAAGGCTAAGGCCGACAGCCTCTTTGAAGTTATATATAAAGATTACAACAACGAAAGCATTGTGAACGCCGCGGCATCAAAGCTCGGTAAACCAATAATTAACCTGAAGTACGACGAGGCTGAAGAACTCTTTGTTCACGCCGAGCAGACGATGAAGGATTCTTTGTACAAGGATGCTATTTCGGAATTCAGGAGCATATACCACAAGTACCCCAAGTCGTCATTTGCACCCAAAGCGCTTTATGCCTCGGGCTATATATATGAAAATAATCTGGATATGCCCGACTCCGCGGCTGCAGTCTACGATTCCGTTCTGACCAAATTCCCCTCAACTGCGTATGCAAATGCTGTAAGAAGTAAGCTCCAGGTCTTTAAGGATGAAAAGAAAAAAGAGCAGGCTGTAAGGGATTCCATAAATAACGCTAAGAACGCTCTTAATAAGCCTGAAGACAAGCAGCAGAACACTTCGCCGCAGATGGCAGATTCGCTAAGCAATAGTCCTAAGACAAATAATGCGAATGTAAATCAGAATAATACTCAGCCCGGGCAGAACGTTCAGCAGAACAATAATCAGAGTGCGCCTCCCCAGGGTGGGCATCAGAATAGTGAAAAGCCTATTGTACCGCATCAGAATCCGGTTAAGGATAGCCTGAATGTTAAAAGTCAGACGCCTCCGGGAGCCATGAATAACGGCGCCATAAAGGATTCAGCAGGCACAAAGACTGAGCCAAAGGATTCTGCGAAT
>JAAXKN010000049.1:0-5632 GCA_025612375.1 Ignavibacteria bacterium | reverse complement strand
CGGCGCCATAAAGGATTCAGCAGGCACAAAGACTGAGCCAAAGGATTCTGCGAATGTAAACAGCGCTCCTAAGAAAAAGAATTCCAGGGTAAGAGACGACAGGTAAGATGCAGTTTCCGGAAAATGAGCTTGGGGAATTATACAAAAAGGCCATCCCGAAACTTCAGGAAAGGAAATTCATTTTCGGGGTTCTGTACGTATTATTTGTAATGTATATGTGCATCCCTTCTTTTGAAATTCCCCTTATTGAATACAGCCATTTCAGGATATCCTCCGTAATGGAACAAAGGGCGATGGAGCACTTTATGGTCTATTACCCCCGGCAGTCCTGGGCATCTCTTGACGAGATAAGTCCCAACTTCCTGAAATCGGTTGTTTCTATGGAAGACGGAAAGTTCTTCACGCATAAGGGCATAGACTGGGAAGAGCTGGAGCACTCGATGAAGGTGAACAAGCGCAGGAAAAGAATTGCCAGGGGCGGAAGCACAATAACAATGCAGCTTGCAAAAAATCTTTTCTTAAGGACGGACAAGAATTTGTTCCGCAAAGCCAAGGAGCTGATGATAACAGTCAGAATGGAAAAGGAAGTTAGTAAAGAAGCCCTGCTTGAAAATTATGCAAACGCCATAGAGTTTGGCGACGGCATATTCGGAATTAAAGAGGCCTCGCGCGTATATTTTGACAAAGAGCCCGGAGCGCTTACGGTAAACGAATGCGCCCGGCTTGCCGCTGTAATCCCTTCGCCGTTAGAACACAAGCCTACAGACAATTCACCATATGTACTGCACCGTGCCTCGCTAATACGCGGAAGGTATAACGACGTTATTCTGCCGTAAGGCAAATTTTTAACCTTAATTGAATTCTATACCGGTTTTAGTTGTTATTTATATAGGAATTGATTTTTCCCGGAGGGCAGAAAAGGTGCCGGGATCTGTTTTGAGGGTTTAAGGATTTATGCGACGCAAAGAGTTATTACAGCTGATTGAAGAGGGCGAAAATCTCCACTGCGAATTCAAGCTGAGATTTTCTTCGCACGAAAAGATTGCAAAGGAAATGATTGCCTTTGCAAACACAAAGGGCGGATACATGATTTTCGGGATCGACGACGATAAGACCGTCGTCGGCGTGCAGAGTGAAAAAGGGGAGGCTGAGCTGATAAAAGAAGCCGCGTCGCAGTACTGCGAGCCGCCGGTAAAGTTCAGCCTGGAGTATATCGATCTTAACAACAAGGAAATTGTTGTGGCGGAGATACCTGAATCGGATGAAAAGCCGCACCGCCTGCAGGATTACCTTCCTGAATTAGACATTACAAAAGCGCAGGTTTACGTGCGCGTAAACGACAAGAGCATGCTTGCAAGCAAGGAGATGGTGCGTATACTGAGAGCCGACGCGCAGAAGACGGAGCTCGTAAAATACGTTGTTGGAAGCAGCGAAAAAATAGTTTTTGATTACCTGGATAAGAATGAAACCATTAACGTAAAGCTCTTAAGCCGCCTGGCAAACATTTCCGAAAGGCGGGCATCGCGCACGCTTGTAAAGCTTGTGCGGGCAAGAATGCTTCTTATACACACCAAGGATAACGGCGAAGAATTCTTCACCTACACAGGATGAAGGCAATTAAAAATTAAAAATTAAAAAGTAAGGACAAGGATACCCCTACACCTTGTCATTCCTATCTTCCCCTCAACTTCGAACTTTGAACTTTGAACTATTGCGCCTATATTTATAGGACAATTTTAGAACTTAATCGGGTAAAAATGAAATCGAAATCAGGCATAAAAAGAATAGGCATTCTGACCGGAGGCGGTGACTGCCCCGGGCTTAACGCCGTAATTAGGGGGGTATCCAAGCCGGCGCATGACTACGGCATGGAGGTATTCGGCATTGAGGACGGATTTGAAGGACTTGTGCAGGGAAAGGCACGCCAGTTGTATAACAGGGACGTATCGGGCATTCTGACTACAGGCGGAACGATACTTGGCTCATCGAACAAGGGCGACCCGTTCCACTGGCCGGAAGAAGTAAACGGTGAAATTATAATTACAGATAAATCCAAAGCTGCATTAAGGAATTACCAGGGCTGGAACCTGGACGCGCTTATTGCAATTGGCGGCGACGGCACGATGAACATCTGCAGCAAACTGAGCAAGATGGGAATGAACATTGTGGGCGTTCCGAAGACAATTGACAACGACCTGGAGGCGACGGACCAGACATTCGGACACGATTCGGCAGTATATGTGGTCTCGGAGGCAATTGACCGCCTTCACACCACGGCCTCATCGCATCACAGGGTGATGGTAGTTGAAGTAATGGGGCGTTATGCCGGATGGATTGCCCTTAACGGAGGCCTTGCCGGCGGAGCCGATATTATATTATTGCCCGAATTCCCGTTTTCGTGGCAGAAGGTTTATGACCACGTTATAAGGCGCGACATGATGGGCAAGCGCTTCAGTATTGTATGCGTTGCCGAAGGCGCAAAGCCCGAGGACGGGCAGATGGTTGTAAGAGCAACGGACAAAAAACGTACAGATCCCCTGCAGTTAGGTGGAATAGGCGAGCTGGTGGCAAAGAACATTTCTGATGCAACGGGACTTGAAACAAGAGTGACCGTTTTGGGCCACCTGCAGAGAGGCGGCAGCCCGACTCCATACGACAGGATACTTTCGACCAAGTTCGGCACATATGCAATTGAGCTTGCCTCGAAGAAAAAGTTTGGGCGCATGGTTGCATTAAAAGGAAGTGAAATAACGAGCGTTAAGATTGAAGACGCCATAGCGCATCAGAAGCTTGTTGTTCCAACAACGCAGGCAGTAATATCGGCCAAAGCCGTTGGAGTCCGCTTTGCCTCCGCGCTTGTGGATTAACGTTGCCGGAAAAACAATTTGCATAAAAAATAATAACGTTGTATTTTAGTTCCGGAGCATCCTTTACCGTTGGAGTGGTCTATCAATTAGACTCATCTCGTTAGCAAAGCTAACCTGCGGAATTGATGCTCCTTTTTTTTATTCATCCCGGACATGCGAAGCGCTAAACCTTCACGCATCTGGCGCCTTCAATGTGGTGAATTGATGGAACATACTGCACGGGAACAACGCCCGTCCGGCCGCTGCGCGCCTTGGCTATGACAATTTCCATGTACTCTTCGGCCTTAAGGGGACTGCCCTGATTATCGTAATACAAATAATTGCTCCCTTCAAATGGATTTACACCGTACTCGGCGGGGCGGTAGAGCAGAAGCACGAGATGGGCTTCCTGCTCAATTGAACCCGACTCCCGGAGGTCCCCCAGCTGCGGCCTGTGAGAAATTCTCTTTTCGGAATCGCGGTTCAGCTGGCTTAAGATAACAATGGGGACGCCCGTCTGCTTTGCCAATGACCGCAGGTCCTTTACCAGTTCTCCAATTTCAAGGTCGTAGCGCTGCTTCTGGTAGCGGGTTTGGATTAAGGTCAGGTAGTCGATTATAATAACGTCAACTTTATGCCTCAAGCGCCAGTAGTTGATCTTAGCCTTAATGCTCTCCGGGTTCTGTCGCGGAGTGTCGTCAACAATGTAGTCATCGAGGCTGTATTTTTTTGCAGCCTGAATGAGCATATTGATTTCCTCCTGGTTCAATTCCCGGCCATCGATTGTAAGTGTATTGATATTTGCCGCTTCCGATAAGTTGCGTATAAGAAGGCTTTTTGCGTCCATCTCGAGGCTGAATATGCCGGGTTTCAGTCCCTGCCGCATGAAATTCCTCATCAGCTGAAGCATAAGGTCTGTTTTCCCCATTCCCGGTCTTGCGGCAATTATGGTTACCTGGTTTTTAGGAATGCCTGTAATCTGCCTGTCCAGGTTAGGTATGAGTGTGGGTATATACTGTGCGTTAACCCCTTTAAGTCCATCATGAAGTTCCTTTAAGACCTCCTCGGCCACGTCGATGTTTCTTATTTCCTTAATACAGCCGCCGATATTCTCCTGAAGGATTAAGTTAAAATCTTCAATGAGTTTATTTGCAAAATCGAGTCCTGATTCGTGTGTATTCTTAAAGCAGTTCCTGATTTCTCTTTCAATTTTTATTTCCGTAAGGCGTTTAATAATATTGCCCGTATGGCGGTTAATGCTCGCCTGCTGAATGACGTTGAGGAAATAATCGCGGAGCTCGTGGTGGCTGCCCTGAATAAAAAGCCTGTCGTAAAGCTTGTCGAAGGTAGGAGCAAGTCCCGTTTCAAAGAAATAATCCATAGCCTGCGAATAAATGATCCTGTGTTCCTCCCCGGAAAAAATTCCAGAGGGGGCGTTAATAGCGGCAGCGCTGATGAAGCTGTGTTTATCGGTAAGGATTGTGTTAAGGACTTCCGCTTCAAGCCGGAGGCAAATTTCGTCTTTCATAGGAGTATCCTCGGTGAATTTAATTGGAGATTTTGATTTTTCTTTTCGGCTGCCGTCATCTGCATGGCGAGCGTTTCGAAGTTAAAGTTGAGTGAAGAGGCCGAACGGATTCTTGATTTCCAGAAGTCGGTATTTTGAGAAAATTCAATTACGCGCGAGATCTTTTCAAATGGGATGCCTTCATTCAACATGTATGAAATCTCTTTCTGCCATTTATTAAACTGCGGTATTCTGCGCGGCGCATAGTTCTCAGTCATTTTTTTAAGAAGGAGCGCACAGAGTCCTGATTCATCAGGGCTCTGTATATTTTCTTTTATATAATTGTTGATTGTATTAATACATTGTTGATTACGGCCGGGATTTCGGCTTTCAGGTGGCTGAAGGTTTTCAGTAAAAGCCCTGTTTTCCTTAGTTTTAGGCTCATATTGAAGGTTTTCAGGTGGCTGTGAAACAGGCCCTTCGGGTGGCTGTGACTTAGGGCACACCGGAGGCCTGGAACCGGCAGATTTCAGATGGTCAGATTTCAGCGTAAGCCTTTTCAGGTGAGGCTGTATCTGGTATTTATCCCAGTTTACGAATCTTATAACCGGGGTATTTTTACCCGGAATAACCTTTACGCTTCCCCTTTGGGAGAGGTATTTAAGGAATTTATCCACAAAGAAGCGGCTGGTTTTCCATCTTTTAGCAAGGAAGCGGCTGGAGTAAGGGACGTCGCCCGGTTCCACGTGGATTTTAGTATTTCTGAGTCTGAGTGTTCTGGCATTATGTGAAGCCAGAAGCAGCAGGTCAATAAAAGCCATAGCCCTGTTAACGACGGGTTCAGAAGTCCATATTTCATCCCGTGTAACAGATCTGTAGAGCAATACGAAACCTTTCATATCAGCTCCTATTTAGTTAGAGGTTGCAAATAGAAAATGAATATCAGGCTTAAAAACAAAGAAGTGACTTTACAAAACTTAACACTTTATTTACACCAATCAACTGCCGGCAAGAGTAAGTTTGCAAATAAATCATTAAAAAGCAAAGCTTTTTCTTTACAAGCATTACCCCTCAGAGTCCCTCCGTAAAAAGCTGTGACGTAAAGCAACAGAATCAATTAAAAATTAAAAATTAAAAAGTGAGGACAGGGGAGTCTCCACGTCTTATCATCCCGTCGAACCTGTCTTCCCGTCGGACGCCGGACCTTTCTTTCCGTCGAACGTAGAACGTAGAACGTCGAACGCTTACACGCAGGGCGTCCTTTTTACGCAGAAAGTTT